>NZ_JAVKPP010000020.1:0-41764 GCF_040980965.1 Kocuria sp. CPCC 205231
CCGAGTCCCCCCGGTGCTCGCAGTTCCCCCGGATCGATCCGGGGGAACTGCGAGCACCGGGGGGACTCGGCGGGCCAGCAGGTCAGGGGCGGGGCGTCACCACTTGTAGTCGAGGAACTTCCCGTCGAAGGTGACCACCACGCGGTCGCCGTCCGGGTCGGGCCGGCGGGAGACGTCGACCCGGAAGTTGATGGCGCTCATGATCCCGTCGCCGAACTCCTCGTGGATGAGCTCCTTCAGGGCCGGTCCGTACACGGAGAGCGCCTCGACGAAGCGGTAGACCGTGGGGTCCGTCATCCGCGCCGGGTCGCTGCCGCGGGACGGCTGCTGCTGCAGGCTCTCGGCGACCGTCCCGTCCAGGCCCAGCAGGTCGCACACCTGCCGGGCCTGCTCCGGGGTCATCGGGTGCTGGCCCAGCAGCGCGGCGGTCGTCCAGACGTGCGGGGCGCGGATCTCGTCGGCGATCTCGCGCCAGGACAGGCCGCGGCGCACCCGGGCGGCGACCACGAGGTCGGCGGCGTCGGACTTGGTCAGGATCGGGGTCATGCGGGGCTCCTCGGGAGTCGGCGAGCTGGTGGGGGCGGGTCGGCCGGATCCGGCGCTCACGCGACCGGGACGCGGTCCTCCTGCGCCGCCGGCCGGATGCGGGGCGCCCCGGTGCGGGCGTGGGTGGCGTAGAGGGTGAGCCCCACGAAGGTCAGCCCGCCCACCAGGTTGCCGAGCACGGTGGGGATCTCGTTCCACACGAGGTAGTCCATGACCGAGAAGTCGCCGCCGAGGAGCAGACCGGAGGGGAACAGGAACATGTTGACGATCGAGTGCTCGAAGCCCATGTAGAAGAACAGCATGATGGGCATCCACATCGCGATCACCTTGCCGGAGACGCTGGTGGACATCATCGCGGCGACCACCCCGGTGGAGACCATCCAGTTGCACAGGACGGCGCGGACGAACAGCGTCAGCATCCCGGCGGCGCCGAACTCGGCGTAGCCGACGGTCCGGCCCTCGCCGATCTCGCCGATCTGGCGGCCGACCTCGTCCGGGGGCAGGGAGAAGCCGTAGGTGAAGATGATCGCCATCAGCACGGCAACGACGAACGCCCCGGCGAAGTTGCCGGCGAACACCAGGCCCCAGTTGCGCAGCATCGAGCGGACGGTGACGCCGGGGCGCCTGTCGATGAGCGCGAGCGGCACGAGGGTGAACACGCCGGTCAGGAGGTCGAAGCCCAGCAGGTACAGCAGGCAGAACCCGACCGGGAAGAGCACGGCCCCGAGCAGGGGCTCGCCCGTCCGCACGGTGACGGTGACGGCGAAGGCCGCGGCGAGCGCGAGGATCGCACCGGCCATGAACGCACGGATCAGGGTGTCGCGGGTGGACATGGCGACCTTCGCCGCTCCGGCGTCGATCATCTTCGTGACGAAGTCGGCGGGCATCACATAGGACATGGCATGGCTCCGTTGCTGGACGGACAGGAGGATGCCGGGTCCCGCGCGGCACGTGCCCCGCTCCCGGCACGTCCCAGTCTGGACGGGCCGTGTTTCCGCACCGTGTCCCCGTCCGCTCCCGGGGGTCAACTCGGCCTCACCGGGGCGCGGCGAGCCTGTGAGGCGACGCCCGGGCCGGACCGCCCCTATGCCTTGCGGGCCGCCAGCACCGTCTCGTAGAGCTGCCGCTTGCCCACGCCCGTGCGCTCGGCCACGCGGCCGGCGGCGTCCTTGAGCCGGGTCCCGGCGGCCACGAGCGCCTCCACCTCGGCCACGAGGTCCTCGGGTCGCGCGGCCTCGGGGGCGGGGGCACCGGCGACGACGACGGCGATCTCCCCGCGCACCTGCCCCTGCCCGCACCAGTCCACGAGCTCGGTGAGCGAGCCCCGCACGACCTCCTCGTGCAGCTTGGTGAGCTCCCGGGCGACGACCGCCCGGCGGCCCGGGCCGAACGCGTCCCGCAGCGCGGCGAGCATGACCTCGAGCCGGTGCGGGGCCTCGTAGAAGACCATGGTGCGCCGCTCGCCGTCGAGCTCCGCCAGCCGAGCGGCACGCTCCGAGGACTTCCGCGGCAGGAAGCCCTCGAACGTGAACCGGTCCGTGGGCAGGCCGGACACGGCCAGTGCCATGAGCACCGCCGAGGGGCCGGGGATCGCGGTCACGGTCAGGCCCTCGGCGGCCGCGGCCTCCGCGAGCCGGTAGCCGGGGTCGGAGACGGTGGGCATCCCGGCGTCGGAGAGGACCAGCACGGTGCTTCCCGACCGGACGGCGTCGAGCAGCTCGGCGACCCGTCCGGCCTCGTTGTGCTCGTGGTGGGTGAGCACCCGGCCGCGCGTGGTGACCCCGAGCCCGGCGGTGAGCCGGCGCAGCCGCCGGGTGTCCTCCACGGCGAGCACGTCCGCGGTCTCGAGGGCCGCCCGCAGCCGGGGCGGCGCGTCCCCGAGGTTGCCGATCGGGGTGCCCGCCAGGACCACCTGCCCGGGGCCCGCGGCGGCGCCGTCGGAGGCGCCGTTCCGGGCGTCGGCGGCGTCGGTGGGGGCGCCGTTCCGGGCGTCGGCGGCGTCGGTGGGGGCGTCGGCAGGAGTGTCGTCGTGGGGTTCCGTGTGCACGGGTCCACTCTACGGCGCGCCCCGCGGGCCTCCTCCGCGGCTCAGCGGGCGCCGGGACGCGTCCCCTACGATGACACCGTGAGTTCCTCGGTGCGCGCCCCAGTCCTGGCGCCGGAGCCTCGGCCGGCGGCACCGGTGGGCA
Organism: Kocuria sp. CPCC 205231; assembly: GCF_040980965.1. Classification (NCBI taxonomy): domain Bacteria; kingdom Bacillati; phylum Actinomycetota; class Actinomycetes; order Micrococcales; family Micrococcaceae; genus Kocuria; species Kocuria sp. CPCC 205231. The sequence goes on from NZ_JAVKPP010000020.1 coordinate 2,736, forward strand.
CCCTGCGTCGGTCCCTGGCCCCCGCCGCCCTGCGGGAGCGGCTGCTGCCGGCCCCCGCGGCGGTGGCCCGGTTCGCGTGGCTGGGGCCGCTGCTGGTGGTCCTGCTCGGCGGGCTGCTGCGCTTCCACCGGCTCTCCCACCCGGACGCGATCGTCTTCGACGAGACCTACTACGTGAAGGACTCCTACTCGCTGCTGCTGCACGGCTACGAGCGGCAGTGGCCGGAGGGCGCAGACGAGCTGTTCGTGGCCGGCACCCCGCCGGAGGCCCTGGCCACCCCCTCCTACGTGGTGCACCCGCCGGCCGGGAAGTGGCTCATCGCGTTCGGCATGTGGCTCTTCGGCGCCGAGGACCCGCTGGGCTGGCGCTTCTCCGCGGCCCTGGTCGGGACGCTGTCCATCGCACTGGTGTGCGCCGCCGGGTGGCTGCTCTTCCGCTCGGTCACGGTGGCCACGCTCGCGGGGCTGTTCACCGCGGTGGACGGGCTGCACCTGGTGCAGTCCCGGCTCGCGATGCTGGACGTGTTCCTGATGTTCTTCGTGCTGCTCGCGTTCGTCCTGCTCCTGCTGGACCGGGAGCACGGGCGCCGCCGCCTGGTCGCCCGGCTGGGGGTGGCCCCGGGCCGCGACGTCCCGGAGGCGGAGCTGCGGCGCCGCCTGGAGTGGGGGCCGTGGCTGGGCGTGCGCTGGTGGCGGATCGCGGCGGGCGCGGCCTGCGGGCTCGCGGTGGGCGTGAAGTGGAGCGCCCTGTTCCTGGTGGCCGGGCTGGGCGTGCTCACGGTGCTGTGGGACCTCAACGCCCGCCGGGTGGCCGGGGTGCGGCGCTGGCTGCCCGCCGGGGTGCTCAAGGACGGCGTGCCCGCGTTCGTCGCCGTCGTCGGGACGGGCCTGGTGGTCTACGTGTCCACCTGGGCGGGCTGGTTCGCCTCGACGGACGCCTACGACCGCACCTGGGCGCAGCAGCACCCGGGCGAGGGCCCCCAGTGGCTGCCCGCGCCCCTGCGCTCGCTGTGGGCCTACCACTCCTCCGCCTACGGCTTCCACAGCGGCCTGGGCACCGAGCACGCCTACGAGGCGCTGCCGTGGCTGTGGCTGACCCTGGGCCGGCCCACCTCCTACTTCTACGAGGACCCGGAGCGGGGCAGGTCCGGGTGCGCGGTGGAGCACTGCTCGCAGGCGATCCTCAACATCGGCAACCCGCTCCTGTGGTGGACGGCGATCGCCGCCGTGCTCGTGGCCGCGTGGCTGTGGGCCGTGCGGCGGGACTGGCGCTTCGGGGCGCTGACCGGTGTGTTCGCCGCCGGGTACCTGCCCTGGTTCCTGTACCCCGAGCGCACCATGTACTACTTCTACGCGCTGCCCGTGCAGCCGGCCCTGATGCTCATGCTCGCCGGCATGCTCGGCCTGGTCCTGGGCCGTCCCGGGGACACCGTGCGGCGCCGGCGCGCGGGTCTCGCGGTGGTGGGGGTGTTCACGGCCGCGGTGCTCCTGCTCAGCGCGCACTTCGCCCCCGTCTGGTACGCGGAGACCGTCGAGTACGCCCAGTGGCGAGAGCGGATGTGGTTCACCGCCTGGATCTGACCCGCCGGCTCAGCGACCGGCCAGCCGCCGCTTGAGCTCCTGCCGCCGGCGCACCCGGTCGAGGGCCCGGTGCCGGCGGAAGGCCGTGGGCCAGGTGGCGGCCATGACCGCGAGCGCCCCCAGGAGGGCGAGGCCGGCCACAGCGATCGCGGCGTCCATCCAGAACTGGGTGGGGTACAGCCGGATGAGGGTGTCCGAGGCCCGGAAGGTCCAGGACCCGTCCGCGAAGAACAGGGAGTGGAACAGCGCGAAGAACTGCTGCCAGCCGAGCACCGCGGCGACGGCCAGCGCCACCAGCAGCGCCACGGTCAACCACGAGCCGAAGAACAGGGCGCCGGAGGCGGCCCCCGGGGCCTTCGCCCGCAGGTACAGGCACGAGACGAGGCCGAGCAACGCGAGGACCGCGACCACCGCGAGCGCGGCCTGCAGCACGATCTTCACGTCGGTCATGTGCGCGACCTCGGAGCCCAGGAACAGCGGGGCGCCGTCCGCGTCCTGCAGCCCGCCGAGGAACCCGGCCGGGGCCCAGTTCATGACGTAGTCCAGCCCGTAGGAGCCGAAGACCATCCGCTCCTCGGTGGAGAAGCCGTAGGAGTCCGCCGGGAAGCCCGGGCGGTGGTACTCCGCCCACAGGAACAGCGGCGTGGCCACCACTCGCACGGCCGCGGCGAGCAGCGCGAGCGGGAGCACGAGCGCCAGGAGGACCTGCTGCAGCCGCGGCAGCCGCGGCTCGTCCGCCAGCGCGTCCCGGCGCAGCGCGGACCGGCGGCGCGCCTCCGCGTCCGGGTCCTCGTCCCCCGCGGCTTCGTCGGCCCCGACGGCGCGGGCGCCGCCCCCCGTGCGGCCCGTCCCGGCGCCGCGGCTCCCGCCGCGCCCACCGGGGCGGTCGTCGTCGTGCGCGTCCTCGGACGCGCTCTCCGCGGGGACGACGGCGGGGAGCAGGCCCGTCCACACGGGCTCCTCGCGCTGCCGGTCGTCCGCGGGCGGGTCTGCCTGCTGCCAGGGCGCCTTGTCGTTGCTGGGGGTGGCCACGGGCGGGTCCTTCGGTCGGAGGGGGTCGGTGGTCCGGGGCGGGCGGGTCCGCTCCGGCCGGTCCCGATCCTACCCACCGCCGGCCCCCTCCCTCACCAGCGGGGGCTCACCGGCGGGGGCTCACCAGTCGCCCTTCCACTCCTCGTCCGCGTAGTGCTCGAGCGGGATGTTCCAGTCGCCGTACCCGTCGTCGGGATCGGCCTGCGGGTAGCCGGTGCCCACGACCTCCACGACGTCCCCGGGCCGGAACACGTCGTGGATGAACTTCGCGCCCTCGGGCGGCATGCCCACGCATCCGTGGGAGACGTTGGCGATCCCCAGGACGGGCAGCGCGGAGGGCAGCGCCTGGTGCACGAACTCGCCGCTGGCGGTCAGCCGGGACACGTTGGAGGCCCAGAACGTGTCGTACCAGTGCGGGTCCCCCGGCTCCAGTTCCAGCGAGGAGGCCTTGAACAGGTACGTCGGGGCCTGCTCCATGATGACCTTCTGCCCGGTGGTCGAGGGCCAGTCCGGATTGCCCAGGGTCACGGGGAACGTCCCCGCGACCTCGCCGTCCACCCAGGCGGTCAGCGTCTTGGTCTCGTTGTCCACCCGGGCGTAGTGCTCGGCGCCGGTCGAGAAGCTCCGGCGCAGGTCGTGGTTGCCCACCATGCCGTGGCCCACGTCGAGTCCGAGGAGGTCCAGGGAGACCGTGATCTCCGAGCGCGGCGCCCACTTCTCGGCGGGGCGGTAGCGCAGCGTCGTGTCGGAGTACCACCGGAAGGCGCCCGCCCGGTCGCCGCCGCCGTCCACGGTGACGGCCTCTTCGACCTGCTCCTTGTGCACGACGGGCTCGGAGAAGGTGAACTCCAGGACCTGACCGGTGCCGTAGACCCCGCCCTCGGCCACGTTGAGGCGCGCGTCGACCTCGTTCGCCGCGAGGACGGTCGTGAACGTGCTGGTGCCCGTGGTCGGCTCCGTCCCGGACGCGGCGCTCCAGTGCACGACGTAGGGGGTGTCGAAGGCCAGGACCGCGGTGCTGGTCCAGGTGCGGCCGTCGGCGGAGAGCTCCCCGGGCACCGGATCCCCGCCGGCGGCGGGCACCAGCACGACGTCGGTCAGCTCGCCCCCGTCGGCGCGCACCACGACCGGTTCCACGGGGTTGTGCTCGACCGCCGCGTCCGCGGGGGCGACGGTGACCTCGGCCGGTGCGGCCGTGGCCGGCCCGCTCGGGGACGGCGTGGCCGGGGCAGTGGCCGTCGGGGCGGTGGCGGCCTGCTCTGCCGCGGGGGCCCCGGAGGCCTGGGCGCAGCCGGTGGCGAGCAGGACCGTCACGGCCCCCAGTGCGACCAGGCGCCGGGGGGCCGGCAGCGCTCGCGGGGAGGGGGGCGCGGGAACCGGGCAGGAGGACAGGGGCATGGGAAGCGGCACCTCGGGCGTCTGGGGGGTGGGGGGAACGCTGGGGAACTGCTTCCCACGATAGGTCCGCCGGCCGCGCAGGACCGCACCCGCCGCCCCTCGGTCACGAATGTTAACGCCTTCGTGACCCCCGGCGACGTGGCCGGTGCGTCATCACCCGGGGGTCAGGCAGGCGATGCCGTGGGCGATCGGATAGACCGGGTGCACCCCGTCTCGGAACGGGCGGTCGCTCATCAGCCGGTCGGCGTCCACGGGGATCAGCGTCCCGCCCGTGAGGGGGCACCGCAGGAGCTCGAGCAGACCGGGCGCCAGGGCGACCGCCACGGGGGGCACCGGCTCGGGCTCTGGCACCGGCAGCGCCCAGGGGGCGGGGCGGCGGTCGGCCGGTGTCTCGTGATGCCGCGCCGGCCTGCTCTCGTGGCGGTTCTCGGTGCGGAGACCGGTGTGGAACTCGGTGTGGAGTTCGTGGGCCGGCTGCGTCGTTGCAGGGACAGTCATGGGGGGACTCCTGGTGCTCCGGGGGGAAGAGCCGTCCGCACCGGACAGGTGCGGTCTGCGGCTCATCCTAGGGGCGGAGCACGGGCACGGTGCGGAACCGGCCGGGGACGCGCGGTTCAGGCCTCGGGCCGGGCGGAGCCCCCGGGCACGGCGGGCCGGCGCAGGTGCGCCCGGTGCAGGGCCGCGGGCACCGGGACGTCGTTCCACGGCATCTCGGGGGCCGGCTCCGGGGCCGGCCGCGGAGCGCGCTCGGGCACGGCCGGGCGAGAGATGCCGGTGGCGGGGCCCCGGGGGGCCTCCGCGCCGGCAGCCCGGGGGTTCTCCGGGGCGGGCACCGAGGGGCGCTGCGGGGCCGTCGTCGGGCCGCCCGGTGCGGCACGCTCCGGGGCACCCGCCCGGCCGCCGGTCCGGGGGGTCGTGCGGGAGCCCTCAGGACGCGGCGCGTGCGGTGCCGGGGATGCCGGGGATGCCGGGGAGGAGGGTCGCGGCAGGGAGACGTCGCGCAGCACCGTCCGCGGGCGGTCGCGGACGGGCGCCGGGGGCTCGCCCTCCCGGACCGCCTCCGCCACGGCGCCGATGTCCTCGCGCCGGGCCCTCGCCTCCGGCGGCTCCAGCCGGACCACGCGCCAGCCCCGGGGCACCGTGAGCCGGTCGGCGTGCACGGCGCACAGGTCGTAGGCGTGGGGCTCCGCGTGCCCGGCGAGCGGGCCGACGACGGCGGTCGAGTCCGAGTACACGTAGGTCAGAGTCGTGACGGCGTCCCGCCTGCAGGTCTGGCGGGAGCAGAGGCGGGTGGGACTGCCGGAGGAGCTCATGGCCCGAAACTACCTCAGCGGGCGAGACGGCGCAGGCGGCGGCGCTCGCGCTCGGAGAGCCCGCCCCAGATGCCGAACTTCTCGTCCTTGCTCATCGCGTAGTCGAGGCACTCCGCCTGCACGGGGCAGGCCTCGCACACGCGCTTGGCGTCACGCGTGGACCCGCCCTTCTCGGGGAAGAAGGCCTCCGGGTCGGTCTGGGCGCACAGTGCGTCGGTCTGCCACGCGAGCTCGCCCTCGTCCTCGTCCACGGCGTACAGCCCGGCCACGGCGCTCCAGTCGGAGCCCTCGTCGGCCGCCGGTGCCTCGAGCAGGTCGAGAGCGGGGGCCGCTCCGGCGCCGGAGAGGTTCTGGACGGCCTCGTGGGCCCGGAGGTAGGCCGTGGCCTGGTCCTCCATGCTCCCGGCCGCCCGGCGGACGTGCCGCTCGGCGGCCCGGGGGTCGACGGGATCGACGAACCAGTCCTCTGGCACCGAGCGCATGCTCAGCCGACGGGCCTCGAGGGGGCTGGATTCCACGACCTGCTGTCGTGCGGCCTCTCCCATGACTTTCCTTCCATCCGACACGATTGCTCGGGTGCGGCGCAGTACGGGGGTCGCCGACCCTGTGCATCCCGGAGAACGTATCCTTGCTGATCGTCTGCCGGACTTCCCAATTACACGTGTGTAACTAGTACGGAGTCAACCCGTCCCGGGTGACCGCCCATGCCACGATATCCGGGAAGAATGTCTTTGGGAGTAGACGTTTTTCCACGTCACGGCCCGATTTTCGACAGGAATGCCGCAGAGGGCGAAGAATGCGACTCTACGCATATGCCGAACCGCCGCCGCGGGCACGGCAGCCACGAGGAGGAACCATGGACACCCCGACCCCCCGATCTGTCCCCCGCTTGGTGGACAAGCTGCGCAGCAGCAGCCGCCCGGCCCTGATCTGGTACGGCCGGGACGGCGAGCGCGTGGAGCTCTCGGGGCGGGTCCTCGACAACTGGGTGGCCAAGACCGCGAACCTGTGGGTGGACGAGCTCGACCTCGAGGCGGGCGACGTCGTGGCCGTCGGCGACGAGGTGCACTGGCGCAGTCTCGCGGCCGTCCTCGGCTCGTGGACCATGGGGGCCGCGGTGCGCGTGGTCGATCCCCGCGAGGACGCGGCGGAGCCCGGGGACCGGGCCGTGGTGGGCCTCGTCGACCCGCAGGGGGCGACGCCCCCGCTGCTGGACCGGGTGCCCGCCGGGGCGCGGGCCGTGGTCCTGGACCGGCCGGCGCTCTCGCTCGGCCACCGCGGCGAGCTGCCGGACGGGGACGTCCTCGACTACTGCGCCGAGGTCCGCTCCCACGCGGACGTCTACGACGGCCTCGAGGAGCCGGCGCCGGACGGTGCCGCGCTCCGGGCCGCGGGCACCGACGACGGCTTCCTGCCGCACGACCGGCTGATGCCGGCCGCGGGCGAGCTCGCGGCCGGGCGGGAGGACGTGTGGGGAACGGCGTCGGCCGTGCACGTGCCGGGCCGGCGGATGGACGCCGAGTTCCTGCTGCGCGTGCTGGCCGTGCTGGCCGGGGGCCGGGCCGCGGTCGTCACGGACCGTCCGGCGGACGCGGCCGACGACGGCTGGCGGTCCGTGCTGACGGCCGAGAACGCCGTCGCGTTCTGAGCGGAACGGCTCAGCGCCCCTCCGCCGCCTCCGTGCTCCCGTGGCTCTCGTGGCTCTCGTGGGTGTCCGAGCCGGGGGCCGCCGCACTCCCCGCGCGGTGCCGGGCGCCCTCCCGGTGGGGGTGCTGGTGCGCGCGGTGGGGGTGCTCGGCGCCCTCCGCGGGCTGGTGACCCGTGATCAGGGCGATCTCGAGGGCCGCGGTGTCCGCGAAGTTGGGGTCCTCGTCGAGCTCCTCGGTGAACACCCAGAAGCGGTAGGCGAAGTACCGGAAGACGGTGCCGAGGATGGTCCCGATGATCGTGCCGGACACGAAGGACGCGTAGGCGCTGGTGAGACCCAGCACGTAGTAGCTGAAGCCGAGGCAGCCGAGCTCGATGGCCATGCCGATGCCGTTGGCCACGAGGAACTGGACCAGCTCGCGGCGCTTGTCCGACTGGCGCTTGTGCCGGAAGGTCCACAGCCGGTTGGCGACCCACGCGAAGACGATGGCCACGGCCGTCGCCACGAACTTCGCCTTGAGGTGGCCGTCCTCGAACACCGTGTGCATCAGGATCCAGGTGAGCGACGCGTTGATCACGAACGCGAGGGCGCCCACGACGCCGAACTTCATGAGTTCCTTGACGAAGAGGTGCCACAGGGCATCGAAACGGTCGACGAGGCGGTTCACGCGGCTTCAGGTCTCCCAGGTGGTGAGGCGGTGGGCGCCGGCCGGCGCGGCGGTCGACGCCCACGGACGAGCACCCGGGGCGGACCTCGGCACATCCTACCCCGCCCCTCCTGCACGGCACCGGAGAGTTACAGCACAGTCCCCTGGCCGTCGCGGGGCCCGTGCCGGGCAGGTGCCGGGGCCGAGGCGGGAGCACGACGCCGGAGACCAGGCGGCGGGCGGCCCCGGAGGCAGGGCATCCCGGCCCGCCGAGCGGTCCCGGCGGACCGGGATACCCTGGTCGGGTGAATTCTTCTGTGACCGCCCCTGTCGTCGGCGTCGTCGGAGGCGGGCAGCTCGCCCGCATGATGGCGCCCTCCGCCACCGCCCTGGGGATCGAGCTGCGCGTGCTCGCCGAGGGCCCCGACGTCTCGGCGGTCGCCGCCGTGCCCACCGCCCCCGTGGGCGACTACACCGACCTCGACGTGCTGCGCCGGTTCGCCGCGGGCGTCGACGTGCTGACCTTCGACCACGAGCACGTGCCCACCGAGCACCTGCAGACCCTGCTCGCCGAGGGCGTGGACGTCCGCCCGGGCCCGGACGCGCTGGTGCACGCCCAGGACAAGCTGTGGATGCGCGCGGCCGTGGAGCGCCTCGGACTGCCGAACCCGCGGTGGGAGGCGGTCGCCGACGTCGAGGAGCTGATCGCCTTCGGGGAGCGCACGGGCTGGCCGGTGGTGCTCAAGACCCCGCGCGGCGGCTACGACGGCAAGGGCGTCATGGTGCTCGGCACCGCCGAGGACGCCCGCGGCGCCGAGCCGGCGCAGTGGTTCGCCCGCACGGACGGGCCCCTGCTGGCGGAGGAGAAGGTCGGGTTCTCCCGCGAGCTCTCCGCGCTCGTGGCCCGGACCCCCTCCGGCGAGGTGCGGGCGTGGCCGGTGGTGGAGTCGATCCAGGTGGACGGCGTCTGCGACGAGGTGCTCGCGCCCGCCCCGCAGCTGCGCCCCGAGGTCGCGGCCGCGGCCGCGGACGCCGCCCGGACGCTGGCCACCGAGCTGGGCGTGACCGGCGTGATGGCCGTGGAGCTCTTCGAGACCCCCGGCCGCGGCACCGGGTTCCTGGTGAACGAGCTGGCCATGCGCCCGCACAACTCCGGGCACTGGACCATGGACGGATCCGTGACCAGCCAGTTCGAGCAGCACCTGCGCGCCGTGCTGGACCTCCCGCTCGGAGACACCGGGCTGATCGGCGGGGCCGCGGTGATGAAGAACTACCTGGGCGGGGCGAACCAGGACCTCTTCGGCGCCTACCGGGCGGCCATGGGCGCGGAGCCCCGCGCCAAGATCCACAACTACGGCAAGGCCGTGCGGCCCGGGCGCAAGATCGGCCACGTCAACCTCACCGGCACCGCGGACGAGATCCCGGAGCTGCGCCGGCGGGCCACCCGCGTGGCGGCCGTGCTGCGCGACGGGCAGGCCTGACCCGCGTGCCTCCCACGGCCCGTCCAGCCGGGACGGATAGCGTAGCCCCAGACCGGACCGCGATGGCGGCCCCCACCCGCCGAGCAGCGCAGGAGCACCAGTGAACGAGAAGCAGCAGCCCGTCGTGGGCGTCGTGATGGGCTCGGACTCCGACTGGCCCGTGATGGAGGCCGCCGCCACCGCCCTCGAGGAGTTCGGGATCGCGTACGAGGCCGACGTCGTCTCCGCCCACCGGATGCCCACCGAGATGATCGAGTACGGTCAGCGGGCGCACGAGCGGGGGCTGCGGGTGATCATCGCCGGGGCCGGCGGCGCCGCCCACCTGCCGGGGATGCTCGCCTCGGTGACGCCCCTTCCCGTGATCGGCGTCCCCGTCCCCCTGAAGACCCTCGACGGCATGGACTCGCTGCTGTCGATCGTGCAGATGCCCGCCGGCGTCCCGGTGGCCACCGTGTCCATCGGCGGGGCGCGCAACGCCGGGCTGCTGGCCGCCCGGATCCTCGCCGCCGGCGCGGGCCCGCAGGCCGAGGCCCTGCGCCGGCAGCTCCTGCGCTTCGCCGACGAGCTCCGGGAGACCGCCCACGCCAAGGGCGCCGCCCTGCGCACCCGCCTCGACGGCTGACCCGGGCGCCCGCGCTCCCGCCCTCCCGTCCTTCCCCCTGCCCGCCCTTCCCCGCCGGAGCTGCCCGTGAACAGCCACACCCCCCGCGCTGAGCACGATCCCCGCCCGCCCCACGACCCGTCCGCCGAGGGCTCCCGGTCCCGGGACCTCCCGCCCGACGCCGTGACGGCCGTGCGGGGCGTCGACGACGACGCGGCGAGCCCGCCCCGGCTCACGGATCCGCTGCGCCACCCGCAGCACGCCGGGGACGGCACCCGGGCCCGGCGCGCGTGGACGCTGCTGCTGTCCACGCTCGTGGTCCCCGGCAGCGCGCAGCTCGTCGCGGGCCGGCGGGCCGTCGGTCGGGCGGTCCTCAAGGTCGACGTGGTGGTCTGGGCCGCGGCGGCGCTGGCGCTCCTGTCCCTGGTGCTGTGGCGCACTCCCCTGGTCTGGTTCCTGACGAACTCGTTCACGTCCCTGCTCCTGATCGCCGGGCTCGTGGCCCTGGCGGTGGGATGGGCGCTGCTCTTCTTCGACACCCTCCGGCTCATCCGGCCCGGCCTCCTCGTGCAGCGGACCCGCCGCGCGGTGGCCGCGGCCACCGTGGCGCTCATGCTCGTCACCTCCGGCGGACTGGCCTGGTCCGCCTACCTGCTGTCCGTGACGCGCGGTGCGGTCTCGGACGTCTTCGGGGGCGGGCTTCCCTTCCGGCCCGCGGACGGGCGGTACAACATCCTGCTCATGGGCACCGACTCCGGGGAGGACCGCTCGGGCCGCCGCCCCGACTCGATGACGGTGCTCAGCGTGGACGCCGACTCCGGGCGGACCGTGACCGTCTCCCTGCCGCGCAACCTGCAGAACGCGCCCTTCCCTTCAGACTCGCCGCTGGCCGACGTCTATCCGGAGGGCTTCGACTGCGGCGACGAGTGCATCCTCAACGCCCTCTACACCGACGTCACGAACAACCACGCCGAGCTCTACCCGGACGCCGCGGACCCCGGCGCCGAGGCCATGAAGGACGCCGCCTCGGGCGTCCTCGGCATCGAGGTCCAGGCCTACGCGATCGTCGAGATGAACGGTTTCGAGCAGCTCGTCGACGCCCTCGGCGGGATCACCATCGACGTCGGCGGGCGCGTCCCGATCGGCGGCGGCACCGACCTGGTGACGGGCCTGCCGAACGAGATCTTCGGGTACATCGAGCCTGGCGTGCAGCGCCTGGACGGCTACCACGCCCTCTGGTACGCCCGGTCCCGCGAGGGGGCCACGGACTACGACCGCCAGGCGCGCCAGCGCTGCGTGCAGGCCGCGATGCTCAAGCAGCTCAACCCCGTCAACGTGCTGACCCGGTTCGAGGACCTCGCGAACTCGGGCACACAGGTCGTCGAGACCGACATCCCGCAGAGCCAGATCGGCTCGTTCGTGGACGTGGCGCTGAAGGCCAAGGAGCACGAGCTCGTGCAGTACGCCGCCGGCCCGCCGTACTACGACCCGTCCTTCCCCACCTACCCGGACTTCGACCTGCTGCACGAGGACCTCGACCGGGTGCTCGAAGAGGCCACGGACCGCGGCGCGCGGGACGCGGAGGCCCTGCCGGCCGGCACCCCGGTGGGCTCCGGGATCGCGATGGCCGCCCCCCTCGCGGCGGCGAAGCCTCTCGTGGGGACGCAGGAGCTCACGCCCAACGGCACCTGCTCGGTGCCCTGACCGGCCCGGACCGCGGGGCACCGGCGGCGCCCTGACGCCCCGGTACAGTGGGGGCGTGGCGAACATACTGCAGTCGAACGCATGGGCCGGATTCCAGCGGAACCTGGGGCACAAGGTGTTCCAGGCCTCCGGGGACGGATGGCGCTACCTCGCGATCCTCGAGGGCGGCCGGACGGGCCGCTACCTCTACTGCCCGTACGGCCCCGAGGCGCTGACCCCGCAGGCCTTCGAGGCCGCGCTCGAGGACCTCGCCCGCACGGCCCGGTCCGAGCGCTGCTGGTTCGTGCGGGTGGAGCCCGTCGACGCCGCGGTGACGGACGGGCTCGAGACGCCGGAGGCCTCGCTGCGCCGGCGCGGAATGCGCCCGGCCCCCCGGCAGGTGCAGCCGGGGCACACCCAGGTCATCGACCTCACCCAGGACGAGGACGCGATCCTCAAGGACATGAAGTCCACCAACCGCAACCTGCACCGCAACATCGCCAAGAAGGGCGTGACCTTCACGACCTCGACCGACCCCGAGGACGTCGACGTGCTGCTGGGCTTCCTCGAGGCCACGGCCGAGCGCAAGGACTTCGCCCGGCAGCAGGACGCCTATCTGCGCGAGGCCGCCCGCAGCCTCATGCCCGTGGGCGCGGCGGCCCTCTACGTGGCCCGGCTGGACGGGGAGCCCATCGGCGCCTCCCTCGTCTACGACTCCGACGACACCCGCACCTACGCCCACGCCGCGATGGACTTCGAGCACCGCAGGCTCTCGGCGGGGATCCCCCTGGTCGTGCGGATGGTCCTGGACGCCAAGCAGAAGGGCCTGAGCCGTTTCGACCTCTTCGGCACCGCGCCCGAGGACGCCGGCCCGGACCACCCGTGGCACGGCTTCACGAAGTTCAAGAAGTCCTTCGGCGGCCGCCCGGAGTCCTATCCCGGGACCTGGGACCTGCCGCTGAGCCGCGGGACGTACGCCGCGTACACCGGTGTGCGCGCCGCCCGGGAGGCCGCCGTCTCGGCCCGCAAGAGCCTCCCGGGCCTGACCGGCCGGCTCCGGGAGTCCGTCGCCGGGATGCGCCGCCGGGAGTCCTGAGCGCCCGGTCTCAGCGCCCCGCCGCGTCCCGGAGGGCGGAGATGCTCTCGCCGACCACGCGGCGGGTGAGGTCCCGGGCCCGCCGGGCACGCCCCCGGACGGGACGGGACGCGCCGTCGTCGTCCTCGGGCACGTCGTCCGGCTCCCCGAGGTCGGGGGACCACGCCGGGGCCGGTTCGCCCAGGCCCAGCTCCGCGGCGACCGCGGTCCCCGAGGCCTCGGCGGCGGCCTCGGCCACGTCCTCCGAGAACTCCCCCGCCGGGCCACGGCCCAGGGCCTTCTCCCAGGGGCCCAGCACCGGGCGCTCCGTCGCCGCCAGCTCGCGGACCACGAGCGGCACCTCCGTCTCGTCCGGGTCGCCGCCGTCGAGTCGCTGCACGCGCCGCTTCTGCAGCTCGACGATCCCGGTCAGCAGCAGGGCGTCGTCCACGCCCAGGTCCCGGCCCCGGCGGGTGAAGCCGAGCCGGTAGATCATCGCCAGACCGCGCGTGTGCACGAACCACAGGTAGCCCAGGGCGGCCTCGCGGCCGTCCTCGGCGGCCTCGGTGGCCACGAGCAGCAGCGAGTCCTCGCCCAGGTCCTCCAGCAGCTGGGTGATGAGCCGGGTCCGCAGCCCGATGTTCGCGAGGACCCGGCTGCCCGCCGTGACCTCCCGCACCGTCACGCCCGGGGTGCGCAGTGCCGTGCGGCAGCGGTCCAGGGTGGCCTCCGAGAGCCGCCGCGAGAGGTCCCGCTCGGTCTCCCCGAGCACCACCTCCAGCCGCCGGGGCTCCTCCGGCCCGGCGCCCGCGGCGGGCCTGGTGAACCCGGCGGCCTCCAGCGCCTCCGGGGTGCCGGGCGCGCGCAGGGTGTCGGCCTGGAAGCGCAGCAGGACGGCCGAGTGCTCCTCCCGGGCCCAGTCGGCGAGGGCGGCGGCGACCACGGGCAGGTCCTCGGGCCGGTGGACGTGGCAGTGCACGGTCCCGGCGACCACGCGCTCAGCCTCGGAGCGCAGGTAGAGCTGCGCGTAGCCCACGGTGCGCTGCTCGGCGTCGTGGACCATGACGCGGTCGACCCGGAGACCGGGGCCCTCGGCGGAGACCTGGGCCTCGCCGATGCCCCACAGCTGCTGCGGGTGCCCGCCGGTCACCCGGACGGTGGCGTCCCAGGTCTTGCGGTTGGGACAGGGGCTGACCGTGGTGCTCACGTGGGGATCCTCCTCGTCACCCGGGCGCTCCGCCCCGGCTGGGGGACCGCGGTCGGCGCCCGCAGTTCGGCCTCCAGTCTAGGGCCGGGAGGGGCTGGGAGAGGGGCCGGACACGGTGCGACGGGGACGGGAGGACCCCCGCACCGGAGGTCGGTGCGGGGGTCCTGTCACGGCCGTGCCGGCCGGGCCCGGCGACGGCCCGGTGTCAGGCTCAGCGTCAGGCTCAGTGGCGCGCGTACTTCTCCCACTTGGAGGCCAGGTGCTCGGCCTCGACCATCCGCACGGTCCCGGAGCGGGAGCGCATCACGATGGACTGGGTGGTGATGCGGCGGCCGCGGTAGCGCACGCCGCGCAGCAGGTCCCCGTCGGTGATGCCCGTGGCGGAGAAGAAGCAGTTGTCCGAGGTGACGAGGTCGTCGGTGGTCAGCACCGCGTCCAGGTCCAGTCCGGCGTCGAGGGCCTTCTGGCGCTCGTCGTCGTCGACCGGGGCGAGCCGGCCCTGGATGATGCCGCCGGTGGCCTTGACGGCGCACGCGGTGACGATGCCCTCCGGGGTGCCGCCGATGCCCATCATGACGTCCACGCCGGTGCCCTCGCGGCAGGCCGCGATCGCGCCGGCCACGTCCCCGTCGAGGATCATCCGGGTGCGGGCGCCGGTGGCGCGGATCTCGTCGACGAGCTGCTGGTGGCGAGGGCGGTCCAGCACGCACACGGTGAGCTGGTTGATGTTGACGCCCTTGGCCCTGGCCACGAGGTGCAGGTTCTGCTTGACGGGCAGGCGCAGGTCCACGAAGTCCGCGGCCTCCGGGCCCACCACGAGCTTGTCCATGTAGAAGACGGCGGAGGGGTCGAACATCGACCCGCCGTCGGCCACCGCGATGACGGCCAGGGCGTTGTTCATGCCCAGCGCGGTGAGGCGGGTGCCGTCGATCGGGTCCACGGCGACGTCGGAGGCCGGCCCGGAGCCGTCACCCACCTGCTCCCCGTTAAAGAGCATCGGGGCCTCGTCCTTCTCGCCCTCGCCGATGACCACGGTGCCGTTGAAGTGCACGGTGGAGAGCAGGGACCGCATGGCGTCGACCGCCGCCCCGTCCGCGGCGTTCTTGTCGCCGGCGCCGACCCACTGGCCGCCGGCGATCGCCGCCGCCTCGGTGGTCCGCACCAGCTCCATCGCCAGGTTGCGGTCGGCCACGTTGTTGGTGCGCGCGGGGATCGTTCCGGTGGATTCTTCGGCCACGTTGTTCCTCACCTTCGAGTTCACGTTCTTCGGGACCCCCGGGCCGGGCTCGGCCGCGGGCGCGGTCCACGTCCCGCCCAGCATATCGCCCACGCCTCCGCGGACCGCGACCTGGGCCACATTGCGGCCGGGTGCGTCCGGGCGGGCCCGGCGCGGAGGGAGCGGGGGCGGCGGACGGAGGGCGGACGCGGCGGACAGGGGCCGGCGGACAGGGCACAATGGACGGGTGAGCTCCTCGACCCCCGACCGTCCCGCAGAGCACCCCTCGGCAGAGCACCCCGCGGCCGCCGGCCCCGGCACCGCGCCCGGCTCCGAGGCCGCCGAGGCCCCGGAGCAGCCGCTCCCGCAGATCACGGAGAAGCAGGCCCGGCGGCTCAACGCCCCGGTGCAGGGGATGATCATCTCCATGGCGGTCCTCCTCCTGCTGGTCCTGCCGTTCGTGTGGCTCCAGCCCCGCCCCGACGCCCAGCCGTACCGCCCCGACGTCGACGTCGCCCAGGAGGCGGACTTCGTGGCGGACGAGGCGCCCTTCACCCCGGTCGTGCCGGAGCCGGGCGAGGACTGGACCGCCAACTACGCCCGGTGGAACGGCGGCGCCGCCGAGGGGGTGCCCTTCTGGGAGATCGGCTGGGCCACCCCGCAGGGCAGCTTCATCGGCCTGGTGCAGACGTCCATGGCCAACCCCACGTGGCTGGCCCAGCAGGCCGAGGCCGTCCCCGCCACCGCGACGGTCGACGTGGGCGGCGTGCCGTGGGACGTCCACGTCCGGGAGGAGTCCCGGAACCAGGACGCGCTGACCGTGTACACCGGTGAGGTCAACGGCTCCACCGTGGTGCTCAAGGGCGACGCGTCCGGCGCCGAGCTGGACCGGTTGGCCGCCGCCGTCGCCGAGGACCTCACCGACGCCCCTGCCCCGCGAACCACGGAGATGCCATGACCCCGGACACCCGCCCCGACGACACCTCGCCCCGCACCCCGGCCGCCGCCTGGCAGCGTCTGCGCGAGGGCAACGCCCGCTTCGTGGCGGGCGAGTCCATGCACCCCAACCAGGACGCCTCCCGGCGGCAGTCCGTGGCCGGCGGGCAGAACCCGTTCGCCGTGATCTTCGGCTGCTCGGACTCGAGGCTGGCCGCCGAGATCATCTTCGACCTCGGCCTGGGCGACGCGTTCGTGGTGCGCACCGCCGGGCAGGTCATCGACGACGCCGTGCTCGGCTCGATCGAGTACTCGGTCGCGAACCTCGGCACGCCGCTGATCATGGTCCTCGGCCACGACTCGTGCGGGGCCGTGACCGCCGCGCACAGCGTCGCCGGCTCCGGGCAGATGCCCCGCGGCTTCCAGCGGGACCTCATCGAGCGGATCATGCCCTCCGTGCTCGAGACCCAGCGCCACGGCCACCAGGACGTCAACGCGGCGGTCGTGGAGCACACCAAGCAGACGGCGTCCCGCCTCATGGAGCAGTCCCGGGTGATCGCGGACGCGGTCTCCAACGGCGAGGTCGCCGTGGTCGGCGTCTTCTACCACCTCGAGGACGGCGAGGCGGAGCTCGTCCACGGGCACGGCACCTGGCTTCCGGGCCGCTGAACCGGGCGCCCGGCACGGCGGCCGTCACCCCGGGTCGCCGTGCCGGGCGTCACCCGGCGCTGTCCTAGACTGGCGCCATGGCTGATACCACCGCAGAGACCACCGAGTACCGCATCGAGCACGACACCATGGGCGAGGTCCGCGTTCCCGCGAACGCCCTGTACCGCGCTCAGACCCAGCGTGCGGTCGAGAACTTCCCCATCTCGGGCAAGCCCCTCGAGCCCCAGCACATCGTCGCGCTGGCACAGATCAAGAAGGCCGCCGCCAAGGCGAACGCGGAGCTGGGGGTGCTCGATGACGAGCGCGCCCGGGCCATCGCGGACGCCGCGGACAAGGTCGCCACGGGGCAGTACGACGAGCACTTCCCGATCGACGTCTTCCAGACCGGCTCCGGGACGTCCTCCAACATGAACACCAACGAGGTGCTGGCGACCCTCGCCAACCAGGCGCTCGAGGGCACGGACGTCGAGGTCCACCCCAACGACCACGTCAACGCCTCCCAGTCCTCCAACGACGTCTTCCCGACCTCCGTGCACGTCGCCGTCACGGGCGCGCTGATCAACGACCTGGTCCCGGCCATGACGCAGCTCGCCGAGTCGCTCGAGCGGAAGGCCTCGGAGTTCCAGGATGTCGTGAAGTCCGGGCGCACCCACCTCATGGACGCCACGCCGGTGACCCTGGGCCAGGAGTTCGGCGGCTACGCCGCGCAGGTCCGCTACGGCATCGAGCGGGTCGAGTCCTCGCTGCCGCGGGTGGCCGAGGTCCCCCTGGGCGGCACCGCCGTGGGCACCGGCATCAACACCCCCGCCGGCTTCTCCGCCCGCGTCATCGAGCTGCTCGCCGAGGAGACCGGGCTGCCGATCACCGAGGCCCGCAACCACTTCGAGGCCCAGGCCAACCGGGACGGCCTGGTCGAGGCCTCCGGGCAGCTGCGCAACGTCGCCTACAGCTACATGAAGATCAACAACGACCTGCGCTGGATGGGCTCCGGCCCCAACACCGGCCTCGGCGAGATCCTCATCCCCGACCTCCAGCCCGGCTCCTCGATCATGCCCGGCAAGGTCAACCCGGTGATCTGCGAGTCCACGATCCAGGTCTGCGCGCAGGTGATCGGCAACGACACCACCGTCTCGCTGTCCTCCACCAACGGGGCGTTCGAGCTCAACGTGGGCATCCCGGTCATGGCCTCGGCCCTGCTGGAGTCCATCCGCCTGCTCGCGAACTCCTCGCGCGTGATGGCGGAGAAGATGATCGACGGGCTCGAGGCAAACACGGAGCGCTGCCGCTTCCTCGCCGAGGCGTCCCCGTCCATCGTGACCCCGCTGAACAAGGCCATCGGCTACGAGGCCGCCGCGAAGATCGCCAAGCACTCCGTGGCGAACAAGATGACAGTGCGCGAGGCGACCATCGCCCTCGGCTACGTCGAGAACGGCCAGCTCACCGAGGAGCAGCTGGACCGGGCGCTGGACGTCACCACCATGACGGGCCCCAACGTCTGACCCTGCGCTCCCGGCGCACCGAGGGGTCGCGTCCGCACGGCAATGCTGCGTCATTGCGTGCGGACGCGACCCCTCGCCGTGTCCGGGCACAGTTCGCGACCCCTCGCGGCATCCGGGGGGCTCAGACCACGAAGCGGGGCGGGCCGCTGTGCGCCCGCGCGGCCCGCAGCCGCTCGAGCTGGTGGGGCGGCATCGGCGGGAGCTCGTCCATGGCGTACCAGCCGACCTCGAGCGACTCGTCGTCGTTGACGCGGGCCTCGCCGGAGACCCAGCGGCAGCGGAAGGTGTGGTCCAGGAACTGGCAGCGGTCCCCGTTGGGGTACCGCACGGGCTCCCCCGCCCTGACCGCCACGAGCTCCTCCACGACGGCGACGACGCCGGTCTCCTCCAGGCACTCGCGCACCGCCGTGACCGCCGGCTCCTCGCCGGGCTCCACGATCCCGCTCACCAGTCCCCAGTTGCCGTTGTCGCTGCGCCGGGCCAGCAGCACCCGGCCGTCCTCGCGCAGCACCACGGCGGTGACGGCAGGCAGCCACAGGAGATCGTGGCCGATCTTCTCCCGCAGGGACAGGACGAACTCGGGGGTGGGCATGCGGGCTCCTCGTGCAGTGTCTTGGGGTGGGGTCCGGCCCATTCTGACAGGCCGGCGCGCGTCACAGCAGCAGGAGGACCCCGAGGGCCCCGGTGATCATGGCGGGACCGAACGCCACCCGGGAGCGGGCGTCGACCCGACCGAGCACCACGAGCACCGCCCCGGCCAGACCGCCGAGCACGAACCCGGCCGCCGCCCCCAGCACGGCGTGCCAGACGGAGACGAAGCCCAGGCACATGCCGAGCAGACCGGAGAGCCGGACGTCGCCCATGCCCATCCCGGCCGGGTGGAGCATGCGGAGCAGGACGTAGAGCCCGCCCACGACCACCAGGCCCCACAGCATCCACAGCAGCCGGACCGGCTCGCCGGCCACCACCGCCGCCCCGCCCAGCAGCACCCCGCACCCGGGGTACAGCGGGCGCACCACGCGGCCGGGCAGCCGGTGCTCCCGCACGTCGGTGCGCCACAGCCACGCGCACGCGACCACGAGCACGGCGGTGCCGAGCAGCGCGAGCGCCCCGGCGGCCCACCCGGCGACGTCCCCGCGGGTGAACTGCTCGATCAGGAAGGTGCCCACACCGGGCATCGTAGCCCCGGCCCCCGCCGGGACGGGGCGCCTGTGGACGCGCGGGGCCCTCCCTAGACTGGGGTCATGCACCGCTCCCCCGTCCCCGCGCCCACCGATCAGGACGAGTTCTGCGCGCTCAGCCGCTCCTCCCCGTGGCGCTGGGACACCCTGCGGTTCGTGCTGTCCTGGCCGGCCCCCGCGGACGCCGCGCCCCGCCGGCCCGTCCGGGCCTGGGTCCGCCGCCCGGACGGCCTGCGCGTCGAGGCCCTGGACGGCACCCCCCTCTACACGGCCACCACGCGGGAGCAGTCGCGCGACGACTTCTACGTCGCCTCGACCTCGGCCTCGTGGCTGCTCGCGCCGCAGCTGGTGGCCCCGGTGTTCACGGACTCCGGGCTCGTCGAGCGCAGGCCCGAGGCGGCCTACGGGGACCCCGTCTTCGGCGGCGGCCGCTGGCAGGCCATCCTCGACCCCGTCGAGCTGGCCGGGGACGCCCCCGTGCCGCCCTACCTGCCGGAGCGGCGGCCCTGCACGGTCGAGGACGTCCGCACCGGCACCCACCACGGGCGGCCCGTGCGCGGCGCCGTGGTGGTCCCCGGCCACGCCTACACCCCGACGACGCCGGGGCACCCCCTGGCCCCGGCCCGCACCCGGGTGCTCCTGGACGAGCGGACGGCCGTCTGCGTCCGCTCCGAGGTGCTCCAGGGCCCACTGGCCGGCACGGGCCACGACCTGCGGATCGAGGCGGTGGACGAGTACTTCATCGACGACCTCTTCCGCTCGGTGCCCCTGGACCTCACGGACGTGAGCAGGCACCTGCCCTGGCCCGTCGGCCCCTGAGGCCCCCGGCTCAGCTGTCCAGGTCGCCCAGGACCTCCGTGACCAGGGCGGCGATCGGTGAGCGCTCCGAACGGGTCAGCGTGACGTGGCCGAAGAGCGGGTGGCCCTTGAGCGCCTCGACCACGGCGGTCACGCCGTCGTGGCGGCCGACCCGGAGGTTGTCGCGCTGGGCGACGTCGTGGGTCATGACCACCTTGGAGTTCTGCCCGATCCGCGACAGCACGGTGAGCAGCACGTTCTTCTCGAGGGACTGCGCCTCGTCCACGATCACGAAGGCGTCGTGCAGGGACCGGCCGCGGATGTGCGTCAGGGGCAGCACCTCGAGCATGCCCCGGTCGAGCACCTCCTCGACGACCTCCTGCGAGACCAGCGCCCCGAGGGTGTCGAACACCGCCTGGCCCCACGGGTTCATCTTCTCCTCCTCGGAGCCGGGCAGGTAGCCGAGCTCCTGGCCGCCCACGGCGTAGAGGGGACGGAAGACCATGACCTTGCGGTGCTCCCGGCGCTCCATCACCGTCTCCAGGCCCGCGCACAGGGCCAGGGCGGACTTGCCGGTGCCGGCGCGCCCGCCCAGCGACACGATGCCGACCTCGGGGTCCAGCAGGAGGTCGATGGCGAGCCGCTGCTCGGCGGAGCGCCCGTGCACGCCGAAGACGTCCCGGTCCCCGCGCACCACCCGGGCGGAGCCGTCGGCGCGGACCCGGGCCAGGGCGCTGCCGCGCACGGAGTGCAGGGTCAGGCCCGTGTTGGCCGGCAGCCCCTCGGCGCCGGGGACCACGACGGCCTCGCCGCCGTAGAGCCGGTCCACCACGTCTTCGGGGACCTCGAGGGCCGCGGTCCCGGACCACTCGACGTCGGAGCCGACCCACTCGGCCCGGTACTCCTCGGCCTCCAGGCCCAGGGCGGAGGCCTTGACCCGCATGGGCAGGTCCTTGGAGACGATGCACACGTCCTTGCCCTCGTTGGCGAGGCTCAGCGCCACCGCCAGGATCAGGGAGTCGTTGTCCTTGAGCCGGAAGCTCACCGGCAGGACGGTGTCCGAGACGTGGTTGAGCTCCACCACCAGGCTCCCGCCCTGGTCCCCGAGGGGCACGGGCCGGTTGAGCCCGCCGTGCTCCACGCGCAGGTCGTCGAGCAGCCGCAGGGCCTGCCGGGCGAAGTAGCCCAGCTCCGGGTCGTGCCGCTTGCCCTCCAGCTCGGTGATGACGATGACGGGCAGCACCACCTGGTGCTCGGCGAAGCGCAGGATCGCCCGGGGGTCCGACAGCAGCACCGAGGTGTCGATCACGTAGGAGCGCACCCCGGCGCCCAGGGGGGCGGAGATGTCGGTGATGCGCTCCTGCTTCTTGGAGATGCTCATGGTGGCCCTTCCTCCTCGGTCCGGCGGGCGGCGTCAGCGCCGTCCGCCTGAGGACAACGTATGCGGACCGGACCCGCCGCGCGAGCAGAAACGGTGAACGGCGCACAAATTGCCAGCGACCGCCCCGGACGTGCCCGGCGCCGCGACCGGGGACGGCGTCCGGGACGACGACGGGCGGGGTCCGGTGGGCTCAGCCGCCGAAGCGCCGCTGCCGCGAGGCGTAGTCCCGCAGCGCCCGCAGGAAGTCGACGCGCCGGAAGTCCGGCCACAGCGCCTCGCAGAAGTAGTACTCGCTGTAGGCGGACTGCCACATGAGGAACCCGGACAGCCGCTGCTCGCCCGAGGTGCGGATCAGCAGGTCCGGGTCCGGCTGCCCGCGCGTGTAGAGGTGCTGGGAGATGTCCTCCACGGACAGGCTCTGCGCGAGCTCCCGGACGTCCGCGCCGGCGTCGAGGGCATCGGTGAGGACCTCCCGCACCGCGTCCACGATCTCCTGCCGGCCCCCGTAGCCGACCGCGATGTTCAGGTGCGGGCCGGCGTTGCCCGCGGTGCGCTCCGTGAGGTCGGCCAGGCACGCCGCGAGCTGCGGCGGCAGCATCTCGAGGGCGCCGACGGGCTGGACCCGGCAGATGCCCGTCTCGGTGAGCGTGTCCATGAGATCGGAGATGATCTCGAGCAGGGGTTCCAGCTCCGCGGCCGGGCGCTTGAGGTTCTCGGTCGAGAGGATGTAGAGGGTGACCACCTCGATGTCCAGCTCCCGGCACCAGCCGAGGAACTCGACGATCTTCTGAGCGCCCGCCTTGTGCCCGTCCGCGGTCGAGGCGCCGAACTGCTTGGCCCACCGCCGGTTGCCGTCCACGAGGACGCCGACGTGCTTGGGCAGCCGCCGCGGGTCGAGCTCGGCGGAGAGCCGGCGCTCGTAGAACCGGTAGAGCGGCCGTGGCTTGGGCATCTGTGCTTCCTCCCGGGTTCTCGCGCACGGTGTCGGGGGTCGGGCCGGACGTGGTGGGGGCCACGGTGCCGGGCGTGGTGGTGGTCACGGACCCGGCCGGCTCTCGGCGACGCCTCCTAAACTACCCGGTGGGAGACCGGACGGACTCACGCACAGCACGCCGGGAGGAACATGATGGAGCACACGCACAGCGCCGCCCGCCGGGCCGCCGGCCGCGTCGAGGAGGCGGTCGAGCACGGGATCGAGGGACTCGTGGAGCGCAAGCCCGCGTGGCGGGGCTGGATCCACGCGAGTTTCACGCCCGTCGTCGTCGCCCTGGGTCTCGTGGCGATCCTGCTGGCGCCCAGCACCGAGCTGCGGATCGCGTGCGCCGTGTACGGCGTGACGGGCATCCTGCTGTTCGGCGTGTCGGCGATCTACCACCGCGCCTACTGGCCCCGTCGGCTGCACATGGTCCTGCGCCGGATGGACCACTCGAACATCGCGCTGCTGATCGCCGGCACCTACACCCCGCTGGCGGTCGCGCTGCTGGACCCGCCGCAGTCCCGGCTGCTACTGGTCGTGATCTGGTCCTGCGCCGCCGGTCTGGTGCTCTTCCGGCTGCTGTGGACCCTGGCGCCCCGCTGGCTGTACACGCCGCTGTACGTGGTGATGGGCTGCCTGGCCCTCTTCTACCTGCCGCAGTTCTGGCAGATCAGCCCCCCGGCGGCCGCGCTGACCGCCGCCGGCGGCATCGCCTACATCACCGGCGCCGTGGTCTACGGCACCCGGCGGCCGCGCCTGCTCCCCGAGGTGTTCAGCTTCCACGAGGTCTTCCACGCCTTCACGGTGCTGGGCTTCGTGCTGCACTACGTGGCGATCATGCTCGCGATGCTCCGCTGAGCGGCTCCGCCCCGCCCACCCGCTCACCGGGCTCCGCGGGCCCCGGGGGCCGCGCCTGCGGGGCCGGGCTCTTGCCTCAGCCGCGCGGGGCGGGCCCCTCCGGCTCCTCGGCCCGCGCCGCCGGCCCTCCCCCGGCCCGGTCGCCGTCGGCGCCGGTCCTGGCGTCGGCGCCGTCCGTCCCGGCGCTGTCGGTCCCGGCGGGGCCGCCGGCCCGCTCCTCCGCGGCGCGGCGCTCGGCGTACTCCGCGCGGTAGCGCAGCCGCCGGTTGCGGCGGTTGAAGTCGCGCACGAGGAAGATGACGGCCACGGCCAGCAGCAGCGTCATGAGGAACCCCAGCATCCCGGGGGTCACCTGGCTCGGGTCCAGGCCGGGGCGCAGCGTGCCCTCGTCGATCGGGTTGGGCGCCATCGCCGGCAGCAGGGCGAGCACGTTCAGCACGGTGGTCATCCCGGCGCTCAGCCCACGATCCCGGCGAACAGGTCGTGCTCCGGCAGGTCGGTCGGCACCCGGGACTCCGCCAGGACGTAGTCCTCCCACGGCCACACCTGGGACTGCAGCTCGGCGGAGACGGCGAAGAACATCCCGTCCGGCGCCACCTGGGTCCGGTGGCTGCGCAGCGCCTCGTCCCGCAGCGCGAACGTGTCCGGGCAGCGCACCTTGGTGGTGGTCTCGTGCCGGGGGGCCGGCGGGCGGTGGCCCTCCGGGTCGCTCTCCTGCAGCATCGCGATCCGGGCCGCGTACGGGGACTGCAGGCCGCGCTCCTCGAGGGCCTCGTGCAGGGCCACGAAGCGCTCCAGGTTGAAGGCCCGGTCGTAGTAGAGCTTCTGCGGGGTCCACGGCTCGCCGAGGCCGGGGTACCGCTCGGGGTCGCCGGCGGCGCGGAACGCCTCGACGGAGACGTTGTGCGTCTGGATGTGGTCCGGGTGCGGGTAGCCGCCGTTCTCGTCGTAGGTCAGGATCACGTGCGGGCGGAACCGGCGCACGAGCCGGACCAGGGGCGCGGCGGCGCGCTCGAGCGGCTGCAGGGCGAAGCAGCCCCACGGCAGCGGCGGCAGCGGGTCCCCCTCGGGCAGCCCCGAGTCCATGAAGCCGAGCCAGCGGTGGTCGACGTCCAGCGCGGCGGCCGCCTGCGCCATCTCGTGCCGGCGCAGACCGGTCAGGTCCCGCTCGGCGTGCGGGTGGCCCTCCATCTCGGCGTTGAGGATCGAGCCCCGCTCCCCACCGGTGCACGTGGCCACCATGACCTCGACCCCCTGCCGGACGTAGTGGGCCATGGTCGCGGCGCCCTTGCTCGACTCGTCGTCGGGGTGGGCGTGGACGGCCAGCAGGCGCATCTCTGACAGGGAGGTCACTCGGGAGGTCCTCTCGGGAACGGTCGGGGAGTCGGGGAAGCGGCCGGTGCGGGCACGGGCCGCCGCCCATTTTACGCGTTCGCCGGGCGGTCCTGCGCCCGGGGTGCTCCCAGGGGCCTCGGCTACAGTGGTCGGGCGGTCGCCGGGCCCGGCGCCGCCCCCTTGCCCCCGAGACCCGAGGCCGCCGTGTCCACCGACTCCCCAGACCTGCTCCGCGACCGCTACGGAGCGCCCCGCCGCGAGCGCCGGATCGGGACGCGCGGCTGGATCGGTCTCGCGCTGGCGGCCACCCTGGTCACCGCCGTCTTCGTCGTCTGGGTGGTCACGGCGCGGCAGAGCGCCCCCACGTTCAAGGACATCGGCTTCGAGGTGGTCTCGGAGGCGCGGGCCACGGCGGACTTCGAGCTCACCAAGCGTCCCGAGGACGTCGTCACGTGCGCGGTGCAGGCCCTCAACCAGGAGTACGCCGTGGTGGGCTGGTCCGAGGTGACCATCGGGGCCGTGCCCGAGGACCGGCTGGGCGACGGCGGGACGAGCTCCCACCGCGCGGCCGTGCGCACCACCAACCTGGCGACCACCGCGGTCGTGGACTCCTGCTGGCTCGAGGACTGAGCCCCCGGCGGTCGTCCCGCCCGTGTGTCGCCGCCGCCGTCGAGCCTTTGGGCTTGTCCGCCCGCCCCGCCTAGACTGGGCAGCAGGACTCCCCGTCCCCGGCAGCCGGACACCGTCCGAAACGGACGACCCGCACCGGGGCGGGGTCTTTGCGTAGCGGACCCCCGCACCGCCGGCGGCCCCCACGCCGTCGTCCCGGTCCGCCGCGGACCCGCCCGGACCCCGGGAGGACTGCCGCGGCCCGACCGCCCGTTCACCGAGGAGAGATTGTGACCACCACGAACAAGACCGGCGCCTGGCTGACCCAGGAGGCCTACGACCGCCTGAAGAAGGAGCTCGACCACATCTCCGGCCCGTACCGGCACGAGATCGTGGAGCGCATCGACCAGGCGCGCTCGGAGGGCGACCTCAAGGAGAACGGCGGCTACCACGCCGCCCGCGAGGAGCAGAGCAAGAACGAGGGGCGCATCGTCCACCTCAAGAACCTGCTCGAGAACGCCCAGGTCGGCGAGGCCCCTGCCGACGACGGGGTCGTCGAGGCCGGCATGGTCGTCACCGCGGAGATCGCCGGCGAGGCGATGACCTTCCTCATCGGCTCCCGCGAGGTGGCCGAGGACCTGGCCGCCGGCAGCGAGCTGGAGGTCTTCTCCGAGAAGTCCCCGATGGGCTCCGCGATCTCCGGCCACCGGGTCGGGGACGAGCTGTCCTACACCGCTCCCAACGGCAAGGAGATCCCGGTCAAGATCCTGGACGCCAAGCCGTTCAAGGTCTGAGGCTCCCGTGACGACCCACTGGTTGCGCAGCCCCGGCCCCGGCACCAAGGCCCTGATGGTCCTGACGGCGGTGCTCGGGGTCGTGGCCGTGGTGCTGCACTTCGCGGGTCAGGGCGACCCCGCCGCGAGCGCCCCCGGCAGCCTGCGCAACGTCTTCGTCTTCGCGACGTTCGTCAGCGCGTTCGTCACCTACCTCACCGGCCGGCGCCGCACCTGACGCCGCCCCCGCCGACACCGGCGCCGGTCCCCGCGGGGACCGGCGCCGTCGTCGTCCGGGGCCGGTGCCCGGCGGCGGTCAGTGCACGACGACGGGGTGGTAGCCCTCCGCCTCGAGCGCCCGGAGGATCTGACGGCAGTGCTCGTGCCCCTTGGTCTCCATGTCGATGGTGATGGACACGTCGCCCAGGCTGAGCGAGCCGCCGATCCGGGTGTGGTCCACGCCGGTGACGTTGGCGTCCTGGACGGCGATGAGCTCGGAGATGCGGGCGAGCTCGCCCGGGCGGTCGGTGAGCATCATCTTGATGGTCATGTACCGGCCGGCGGCGGAGAGCCCCCGCTGGATGACCTTGAGCATGAGCATGGGGTCCACGTTGCCGCCCGAGAGCACCACCACGGTGTTGCCGAGGTCCGGGTACGCGGCCTGCAGGCGGCCATCCAGAAGGGCCGCGACGCCGACGGCGCCGGCGGGCTCCACCACGAGCTTGTTGCGCTCGAGCAGGAAGATCAGCGCCTGGGCGAGGGAGTCCTCCGAGACCGTCACGACGTCGTCGGTGAGCTCCTTGATGATGCTGAACGGCAGCTGCCCGGGTTTGCCCACGGCGATGCCGTCGGCAATGGTCGAGACCCGGTCGAGGGTCACGAGCGCGTCCCCCGCGAGGGACGGCGGGTAGGCGGCGGCGTTCTCCGCCTGCACGCCGATGAGCCGGATCGGCCGGCCGAGCTGCTCGGCGCGGGCCTTGACCGCCACGGCCATGCCGGCGAGCAGCCCCCCGCCGCCCACCCCGGTGATGACGGTGTCGACGTCGGGCACCTGCTCGAGCACCTCGAGGCCGAGCGTGCCCTGCCCGGCCACGATGTCCGGGTGGTCGAAGGGGTGGACGAACACCGCCCCGGTCGCGGTGGCGTGGCGCTGGGCCTCGGCGAGGGCCTCGTCCACGCTGGTGCCGTGCAGGATCACCTCGGCGCCGTGGTCCTGGGTCGCGGCGATCTTGGGCAGGGCAGCGCCCAGCGGCATGTAGATGCGGGCGGTGATGCCCAGCTTGGCGGCGGCGAGGGCGACCCCCTGCGCGTGGTTGCCGGCGGAGGCCGCCACGACACCGCGGGCCTTCTCCTCGTCGGTGAGCTTGGCCATCCGCACGTAGGCGCCGCGGACCTTGAAGGAGCCCGCGCGCTGCAGGTTCTCGGCCTTGAGGTTGACCTCGGAGCCGATGAGCCGCGAGAGCGCCCGGGAGTGGGTCACCGGGGTCCGGTCGATCACGCCCTCGAGGAGCGTGGCGGCGTCCTGGATGTCGGCGAGACGGACGGGCAGTTCGGCCAGGCTCACGGTGCGTCTTCTTTCCCGGTCGGTGCGTCGGTGCGGGGCCGTGCGGGACCCGCTGGGTCGTGCCACGGTGAGCGCCCGCCGGCGGCGGGCGCGGTCCTCATCCTAGTCGCTGCCCGGTGTGCACTCCGGCGAGGCGGGAGCACCGGAACCCGCCCCCTGGCCGACCCCCTGCTCGTCGCTGCGGCCGCGGCCCTGACCCGTGCCGGCGGCGGCCCGGGCGCGGTCGTCCCGTCGGCCGCGCTTGAGCGCGGCCTGCAGCCGTTCCTTCGCGCGGGTCCGGCGGAAGCGCTGGAGCTGGGCCATGACCTGGTCGCGGGTGAGATCGTTCTTGCGCGCGTGCTTCTTGATCTCCCACGGGAAGTAGTACGGCTCCCACGGGATCTCGTCGTCCGCCTTCCACGTCCCGCCCACGAGGTAGCGCACCACCGTGTTGAGGAAGGCCATCACGGGCACCGCGAACAGGGCGCCCGCGATGCCGAAGAGGATGGTGCCGGACGCGACGGCGAGGAAGACCGCGAGGGGGTGCAGGGACACGGCCCGGCCCATCACGAGCGGCTGCAGGACGTTGGACTCGATCTGCTGCACCAGCAGCACCACGGCGAGCATGGCCAGGGCGGTGCCGAAGCCGTTGGCCACGAGGGCGACGAGCACGGCGACCGCGCCGGTGAGCACGGCGCCCACGATCGGGATGAAGGAGCCCAGGAACACGAGGATGCCGATGGGCAGGGCGAGGGGGACGCCGAGCAGCGCCGCGCCGAGCCCGATGCCCACGGCGTCCACGAACGCCACGAAGCCCTGGATGCGGGCGTACTGCACGAGCGAGGTCCAACCCCGGCGGCCGGCGCCGTTGACGGCCCGCCGCGCGCTGACCGGGAACAGCCGGACGAGGAAGAGCCAGATCCGCTCGCCGTCCATGAGGAAGAACAGCAGGGTGAAGAGCATGATGATGATGCCGGTCAGCACGTTGCCCGCCGTCGAGCCGAAGGACATGGCGCCCGAGAGGATGGCCTCGCTGTTGTCCTGGATCGTGGTGCCGAGGTCGTCGATCCAGTCGTTCACGCTGTCGGCGCTGAGGTTCAGCGGCCCGTCCTCGAGCCAGCCCAGCAGCTGCTGGGTGCCGACCACCACGTTCTCGGACAGCTGCGCGAAGCCCAGCACGATCTGCCGGCCGGCGAGCACGAGCAGACCCGTCACGAGGCCGATGAGCACGAGCACCGCGGTGCCCGAGGCCAGGCCCGCCGGCACGTGCTGTCCGCGCAACCACTTCACCAGCGGGAACAGGAGCCCGGCGAGCAGGCCGGCGATGAGCACGGGGATGATGACCACCGTGATCGTCGACAGCATGTACCCGAGCAGCCCCACGGCCGCGAGGATGATGATGAGCCGCCACGACCACGCCGCGGCCACCCGCACCGAGACCGCGACGCCACCCGCGGCGTTGCCGTGCAGCGGGGGGAGCTCGGTGCCGGGTCCCGGCCGCAGCGGCCGCTCGGCGTCGTGCGATGTCGAAGGCATGGAGCCATCTTGGCACGGCGGTCCGACCGCCGGGCGCCCCCCGGCCGGGGCCGGACGACGATTCCGCGGGCCGGTCCGGCACGCGGGGCGCGCGCGGTGGAAGACTGGCGGGATGTCACGCACTTTCCTCCGCGTTCTCGCCCAGCGCCGGCCGGCTCCCGGCCTGACCCCGGACGCTCCGCCGCGGGAGGAGCTGGAGGCCGTGCTCCGCGCCGCCGCGGGGACCGCGGCGGCCGATCCGGGCCTGAGCTGGCGGGTGGCCGTGACCACCCGCCGCTCCGCGCCGGAGCTCGCGGCCGCGCTGGCGGGGCTGACCCGGGTGCCCAACATGTCGGCGCCCTTCCCCCGGCTCAAGGGCAAGCAGCTGCGCCGGCTCGCGGCCTTCCGGGGCGCCCTGAAGTGGGCGAGCACGGGCGGCCTGGGGTGCGCGCTCGTCTTCAGCCCCGACGGCACCCTGGGCGTCCCGCGGAAGGAGCAGCTGAACGCGGCGCACGGGGCCCGCCCCCTGCTCGAGGCCGCGTTCTGGGCCGCCGGCTGGGGCACCGTGTGGGCCCACCGGGACGGCGAGGGCGAGGACGCGGTCCGCGCGTTCTACGGGCTGACGGAGGAGGAGAAGCTGCTCGGCTGGCTGTTCGTGGGCCGCCCGCCCCGCGCCGTGGCCGCCGAGCACACGGCCACCCGCCCCACGCCCGGGCCCCGGATCTCGTACCACTGAGCCCCTCCTCCGCGTCCGCCCGCGGGTCGCGGCACGACGACGGCCCGGGACCCGCGGTGCGCGGGTGCCGGGCCGTCGTGGGTGGTGCAGCCGGGGCCTGGACCTAGTTCGAGGTCATCTCCCGGATGATCGCCAGGATGCGCAGGATCTCGACGTAGGTCCAGATCAGCGTGACCGTCAGGCCGAAGGCCGCGGACCAGGCCATCTTCTCGGGGACGCCGACCTCGACACCGCGCTTGATGTTGTCGAAGTCCAGCACGAAGCTGTAGGCCGCGAGCAGGATGGCCACGGCGCCGATGAGCAGGCCCAGCCAGGGGCCGAGCGGGCTGTCCGTGCGGATGTTGAAGCCGAACAGCAGCACCGCGCCCAGGTTGACCAGCGCGAAGACGGCGTAGGCCATGAGCGCGACCATGAAGATCTTGGTGGCGCGCGGGGAGGCCCGGACCTTGCCGGAGCGGAAGAGCACGAGCACCGAGACGAACACGGCGATGGTGCCGATGACGGCCTGCACCACGATGCCCGGGTACATGGCCTCGAACATCCCCGAGATGCCGCCCAGGAACATGCCCTGGAACAGGCCGTAGGCGAGGATCAGCGCGGGCGAGGGCTCGCGCTTGAAGGCGTTGACCAGGCCGAGGACGAGACCGACGAGGGCGCCGGGGATGGTGAGGATCGGCATGATCCAGCCGGCGAGCGCGCCGACGACCACGGCACCGAGCACCGTGGCGGTGCGCATGATGACGTCGTCGTAGGTCATCCGGCCGGTCTGGTTCGTCCCGGCGGCCGGGGCGTTGTACATCGAGTCCAGGCGCTCGGCCGAGTACGGGGCGCCCTGCTGGTAGCCGGGCTGCTGCTGGTAGGGGGTTCCGTAGGAGGTCTGTCCGTACTGGTTCCCGTGGGACTGGGCGCTGCCTGCGCCCGGCTTCGAGAGATCGCGGAGAAGCGGGTTACCGCCGGCCATTGAGGGGTCCTTCCGTGGCACTGATGTGCGAGATGTGCGACCAGCGTAGCAAGGCCTGCCTGACGAAAGCATGAGAACTGCTGTGCTTAAGCCGAGGGCGTGCGGGCGGCCCGGCCGGCGCAGGTCCCGGCCCCCAGGAGAGCGGACAGACAGGTCTTTGCAGGTGCACACATGCTGGGGAGAACGACCGCTGTCCCGATCCGGAGGCCCCTCATGCCCGAGTCCCCCGCCCACTGGGTGCCGCTGGCCGCGATCCCGGTGCTGCTCGCCGTCGGGGCCCTGGCCGTCCTGCACTGGAGCCGCTACCTCGGGGCGATCGGCCGGCTGGAGCGCGCGCGGACCTCTCCGGACGCCGCCCCGGCGACCGCCGCCTGGCTCGAGCTCCGCAGCGAGGAGCACTACCGCCGGGCCTACAGGCTCACCTGGGCGGTGGCCGCGGTGCTCGCCGCGGGCCTGACCGCCGCCGTCCTCGCGGGCTGAGCGGCGGCACGCCCCGTGGTCCCGCTGCCCGGAGCCGTCATCCTCTACGGCTGCCTCGTCGTCGCCGGGGCGGGCGCCACTGCCCTGTGGAGCCTCGTCCAGGTCGCGCTCGACCTGGCCCCGGCCGCCCGCCGCCGGTCCCGCGGCGCCCGCGCCTCCGCGCGGAGGCACCTGGGCCGCGCGACGTCCGCGACCGCCGTGGCCCTGCTGACCGCGGGCGTCCCCTCGCTGCTGCGCCATCTCGAGTGGCTCGCCGTGCTGGTGGGGACGGCCTGAACCGCCCCGACGGGACCGTGGGCCGACGGGGCTGGCGTCACACTTCGTGATGAAGCCGTGATCTTGTTTTAGATCTGTTCGCATTGATTTGCATGTGAGAACCTTTTCCGGGATCCCCCCAGCCCCCAGGAGTTCGCCCATGCAACGATCCATGCTCGCCCCCACCCTGTCCGCCCTCTCCCTGGCCCTCGTGCTGGCTCCTCTCACGCCCGCGACCGCCGCCCCCGCCGAGAACGCCACGACCCTGTCCGCCCAGCAGGTCAGCGCCGAGGCCCCGCCCGAGATCACCGACCGGATGATCGTCAAGTACCGCACCCCCGTGACCGACGCCGAGTCGGAGCAGGTCGTCGAGGACGCCGCCGCCGAGGCCCACGTCCCGGAGGCCGAGGACACCACCGAGGTCCGGACCACCGGCGACGGTGCGGCCGTCGTCGAGCTGGCCGGCGAGGTCTCGACCGACCAGGCCGAGAAGCTGGCCGAGGAGCTCACCAAGGACCCGGCCGTGGCCTACGCCGAGCCCGACCGGCTCGTCTCGACCGCCCGGATCCCGGGCTCGGACGAGGGGGAACCGGAGGACATGGGCTCCGTCGCCGCGACCGCCGCGGACCCGGACGTCCCGTCCCTGTGGGCACTCACCAACCTGCGCGCCTTCGAGGCGTGGGACACCGCCACCGGCAAGGGCGTGACCGTCGGGGTCGTCGACACCGGCTTCGCCAACCACCCCGACCTGGACTCCCAGACCATCGGCGGCTACGACTTCGTCTCCACGGCCGCCCTCGGCAACGACGGCAACGGCCGGGACTCGGACCCGCGGGACCCGGGCACCTACTCCACGGCCGGCCAGTGCTACGCCGGCTCCGCGGCCACCAACTCCATCTGGCACGGCACGCACGTGGCCGGCACCGTCGCAGCCAAGCGGGACAGCTACGGCACCGTGGGCATCGCCCCCGACGCCACCCTGCTCAACGCCCGGGCCCTGGGCGCGTGCGGCTTCGGCTACGTCTCCGACATGGCCGACGCCGTGCGCTGGCTGGCCGGCGACGCCGTGGCCGGGGCCCCCGCCCCGCGCAAGCGCGCCGACGTGATCAACATGTCCCTGTCCATGGGCGGGGGGTGCCCGGCCACGCTGCAGAACGCCATCAACACCGCCTGGTTCCGGAACATCCCGGTGGCCGTGGCCGCGGGCAACAGCGGCCGCCCGGCGATCGAGTACGCCCCGGGCAACTGCTACAACGTCATCACGGTCGGGGCCATCGGCTCGGACCGGGTGCGGGCCAGCTACTCCAACCACGGCGGCGCCGTGGACATCTACGCCCCGGGCCACCACATCCTGTCCGCGGGCAACACGGGCACCCGGGGACCGGTCGCGCCCAACAGCCGCTTCGACTACGGCACGTCGATGGCCACCCCGCACGTGGCCGGGACCCTGGCCCTGCTCAAGCAGAAGAACCCGACGCTGAGCTCCGACCAGTACAAGCAGCTGATCCTCGACTCCGGGGACGCCTGGGACAGCCTCCCCGGGGGCAAGACGCTGAACTCCCACGACGCGCTGTGGATCACGAAGGCCGCCGACACCGCCGCACCGGCCGCGCCCACCCCGACCTACACCACCAAGGGCGCGATCGGGGCCCTGTACCAGCGGATCAAGAGCCAGACCGGGGCCCCGACCTCCCACGAGCAGGCCGTCGCCGGCGGGGTCCGCCAGAGCTTCGCCAAGGGCACCATCTACTGGTCCTCGGCCACCGGCGCCTACTGGGTGCGGGGCGGCGTCGAGACCGCCTACAAGCGCAACGGCACCGCCGCCGGCGTCCTGCGCTTCCCCCGTTCGGACGAGAAGTCCAACGGCATCGGCGGGGCCTACCAGCTGTTCCAGAACGGCCGGATCCTCTGGTCCTCCCGCACCGGGGCCCACGCTTTGACCGGGGACATCGAGACGGTCTTCGCCGCGGCGGGCAACGAGAAGGGCGCCCTGGGCTACCCCACCGCGGACCGGCGGAGCAACGGCATCGGGGGGTTCTACCAGACCTTCCAGAAGGGCCGCATCCTCTGGAGCTCCGCCCACGGCGCCCACCCGATCACCGGCGCCACCAGCGCGGCCTACTCACGGGCCGGCAGCGAGCGCGGGTCGCTGGGCTACCCCACGTCCGGGGCCGTCGCCGACGGACGGGGTGGCACCTCCCAGTCCTTCCAGAAGGGCCGGATCGTCTGGAGCGCCGCCGGCGGGGCGCACGCCCTCAAGGGCTCGATCGGCGCCCAGCACAACCGCTCCGGCGGCACGGCCGGTGCCCTGGGCTACCCCACCACCGACGAGGCGTCCACCGGCACGGGCGGCGTCTACCAGGTGTTCCAGAAGGGCCGGATCTACTGGAGCCCCAGGACCTACGCCCAGGAGACCAAGGGCTCGATCGGCAACGCCTACGTGGCGCTCGGCGGCACGAAGAGCCGCCTGGGCTTCCCCCGGACGGGTGAGATCACCCGCGCCGACCGCTCCGTGGTGCAGTACTACCAGGGCGGTTCCATCACCTGGCGCCCGGGAGGATCCATCCGGATCGACTACCGCTGACCCGGCACCGGTCCCGCCGCGGCCCCGCTCCGTCCTGTCGGAGCGGGGCCGCGGCGCGTCCGGCGCCCTGCTGGGCACCGTACGCGCCGAGGTCCCGGAGTCCACGGGCCGGCCGCCCCACCGGTCCCGCCACCGGCGTCCCCGCAGTAGAGTCACGCCCATGGGGACTCTGCTGTACGAGTGGATGACGGCGCGCCAGGCCGCGGACGCGCTCGACACGTACCTCGCCGAGCGCGGTCCGGCACTCGAGCGCCTGCGCGCGGCACTGGCCGAGCACGGCCTGGAGCCCGACGAGATGCTCGACGGCTCCCTCTACTCCTTGTCCCCGCTGTGGGCCTGGATCAGCGCCCGGACCTCCGAGCTCGGCGTGGACCCGCGTCCGCTCGCCGAGGACCCCACCCGCCCCGCGTGGCCGAGCTGGGCCCGGCACGGCAAGCTCGTGGACCCGCACCCGCCGGCCGCCACCATCGCGCTGCTGGACGGCTTCGTCTCCTACCTCGGGCAGCTCGTCGGCGACGCGGCACCGGAGGCGACCTGGCAGGTCGGCGAGCACCTGATCGCCGACCACCCGCTGCTCAACTACCCGGTGCTGGGCTCGGACCACCACCAGGTCTTCCTCCCCGGCATCCCGCTCTACAGCGCCTACCAGTCCGCCCACGGGCGCGCCCCGATGACCGGGACCGAGATGCTCGCCCACATCCGCCGGACCGTGGACGCCCTCCACGGCGGGGGCCCGGAGGCCGCCGCCGTCGAAGAGCCGCTGGTGACGGTGGTCGCCGAGGTCGACTGCTTCGACGTGGGGCTGCGCGAGGACATCCCGACCCTGCACCCGCAGGTCGTGGAGCAGCTGATCGACGAGCTGTGCGACCGCGACGGCGTCGAGTCGGTGCACCGGTACGGGCCCGCCGCGCTGGTCGTGGACGTCTCCGGCTGGGACGAGCTGCGGCTGAAGCTGTGGTGCACGCTGTGGCTGCAGCGCCACCTGCCGCGCTGAGACACACCTCCGAGCAGGGACTCGGCCGCCTGGACCGCCCGTTCCCCCTACCGTGGCGAGGTGGACCCGCTGACGCAGCACACCCCGTGGCGGCCGGTGCTGCTCATCGAGTTCCTGGTCGCCCGGCTCCTGGTGCCGCAGCCGCCGTGGGCGGCGTTCGCCGTCGTCACCGGTGCCCTGGCTGTCACCCAGGTCGTGCGGGCGCGGCACGCCTGGGCCTGCCTCCGCGCGCTGCACACCACCGGCCGCACCGGCTGAGGATCCGTGCGCCACGCCTGGCTCACCACTCATGTGTGCGGAGACGGCACCGGCGCTGCTGACTACGCTGTCCCCACGGGTGGTCCGAGGGCGGGGGGTGGCGCGTGAGCACGGAGGGGATCGGCGACGCCGGCAGTGCCGGTGCGCCGCGCGAGCGGTGGGCGTTCCGGTGGTGGTGGATCCCGGCGTACTTCGCCACCACCTTCGTCCTCGACACGGTAGGCACGGCGGTGTGGGACTGGGTGCTCGCCACCGGCGGGTACGGACTGTCCAATGCCGTCGCCGGGCTGATCACTCTGACGGTGTGCTTCGTGATGCACTCCCGCACCCGGGCCAGGCACCAGAAGCTCGAGGAAGAGGGCGACCCGGAGGTGCTGCCGCGGACCACCGACTACGTGACCACGGCGACACCGACGGTGGTGCTGTGCTGGATGGCCGGGGTGGTGGCCTGGGCGGTGACCGTGCTGCTGCTCGTCGTGGCCGGATTCTCCTCGGCCTGGGTGATCGGACCCATCATCGGGACGGCGTTCATCCTGGGTGCTCGGACGGAGTCCGCTCACGCCAGGACGATGGACGCCCTCCGCGGGATCCCGCCGGCGCCGGCCGCCCCCGAATGAGGGGTCAGACCGTCCTGGTTGCTGCGTGGCACGATGCGAGGACCACGACGGCGATCCGGGAGGTCCACTTTGTCGAGACGGGCCAGGCTGCTGACGCTGGACGTCGTCATCCTCATCGCCTGGGTCATCGGGATCCGTCTCATTCTCGGGGAGTGGGACTGGTTCATCACGGGCATCGGCGCCGTGTTCCTGGGGACCCGGATGGCCTGGGACGCCCGGCCCCGCCGCGACCCGGGGATGGAGGCGTCCCGATGACGCAGGACCGGCGAGGTCGCCGCGGCGGAGTGTTTCCGGCGCATGGTGCGGCGGCGGCGTCGAGCCCAGCACGCGCGCAGGAGCAAGGAAGCGTCGTGACCGCATCCGAGGACCGGCCCGACGAGGAGCCCGACGACGAAGACGTCGGCGAAGGCGTGCTGTGAGAGGCGTCGCGCTCGGGATCTGCGCCGGAACCACCAGGACGGGGAAGAATAGCGCTCATTCCAGCAGCATCCCGGCCGGCATCTGCCCGACATCGCCCAGCGCCCCGAAGAAGAACACCCTGGCCAGCAGCACCAGCACCGGACCGATCAGTCCCAGGGCCAGGATCCAGGACCGTGCACGGAACACCTCGGCGTAGATCTCCGCGGTCTCACCGCGAGCCGCACCGATCCGCCAGCTGCGATGGACGCTGCGTGCCATCTTCTCCGACATGAAGCGTGCCTGAGCGTAGAAGATCGCGAACAGGGCCAGTGCCCCAACAGGGGCTACGGTCGCGAAGACCGACGGATTGGCGTAGAGCACCTGGAGCATCAGCATCACGGTGAACACCACGCTCATCGCCAGGATCGCGACGTGGAAGGACGTCACCGCCAGCGAGGCGGCCACCTTCGGGACCTGCCGCGGGGTGGACGACAGACGTGCCGCGATCGGTCTGCGCGCGAGGGTGAGCACGATGTTGGCGGTCACCACGAGGAACAGCGGAGCCATGACGGCGATGCCCACGTGAGGCTCCCTCCAGGTCGGCCCGGCAGTGCTCTCCACCGGCACTCCTCAGCCTAGGAGTTGCAGTTGTGAACCGCTGTCCGCACTGCTGCGGTCTACCCGATCGGTCCCCGAGGATTCCTCGGAGATCTTCGCCGGCGAGCCCGGCGCACTCCGGCCCGGGTCGGTAGCCGCCGGTGGTGAGTTCTCGAAGGATCGGCTTGGTGGCGTACTTTCGGGCCCGTTGCGCGTCCCCATCGGATGAGCTGGGCCGGCTTCCGTGACACCCTGTACATCACTGCCTTCAACCTCGCCCAGGAGCTTCGAGCCGCATGACCCGATGGACCACCGCGGAGAACCTGCACGACCTGGGCTCCGGCACCACCCTGGTGACCGGCCCCGCCGCCAACTGGCTGATCCTGCGCGAAGGCAGCAGCTGCACCCTGATCGACTGCGGCTACCCCGGTGACCGCACGCTCGTCGACGCCTCCCTGCGGGCGGCCGGGGTGCCCGGCCTGCCCGACGCCGTGGTCATCACCCACGCCCACGCCGACCACATCGGCACCCTGGGCCGCTTCGTCGCCGCCGGCGTCCCGGTGCACTGCTCGGCCGCCGAGGTGCCGAACATGGCCGGCACCGCCCGCGAGCAGATCGGGCCCAAGGAGTCCCTCCCCCGCGCTGCCCGCTCGTGGAAGTGGCTCACCTGGAGCATCCACGCCATCCGGGTCGGCGGCCTCAAGGACGTCACCGTGGACCCCGAGGCGCTCACTCCTTGCACCCCCCGACGCGACCGCCCTGGACGTCCCCGGGAGCCCGCGCCCGGTGGCGACCACCGGACACACCTCCGGGCACACCTCCTACCTCATCGGTGGCACCGGGGTGCTCGCCTCCGGCGACGCGGTGATCACCGACCACATGGTCGCCGAGAAGCACGGTGTCCCGCAGCTTCTCGCCGACCCGTTCCACCACGATCTGCCGACCGCATCGCGGACCGCGGTCCGGCTGCTCTCCGACACGGACTTCGACGTCCTGGCACCGGGCCACGGCCCGCCCCTGCGCGTGCCGGCCGGCCGGCGTCTGTCGATCCACTAGATGTGATGTCCAGGGAGGTTGGTCAGGCGGGTGACCGGTGGCTGGCCTCCAAGTGCGGAGTGGGCTCGATGATGATTGTAGAAGTGCAGCCAGCCCGGTAGGGCATCGTCGCGCTCTGCCGTGGAGGGGTAGAACCGGGCGTAGGCCCAGCCATCGGCCAGGGTGCGGTGGAAGCGTTCGATCTTGCCGTTGGTCTGGGGCCGGTAGGGGCGGGTGCGTTTGGTCTTGATGCTCAGCTCGGCGCAGACCTGGGCCCAGGCATGGGAGCGGTAGCAGGACCCGTTGTCCGAGAGCACCCGCTCCACGGTGACGCCCTGGTCGGCGAACCACGCCCTGGCTCGGTGCAGCACCCCGATCGCGGTGGCAGCCTTCTCATCGGTGCAGATCTCCGCGTACGCCATCCGGGAGTGGTCATCGATCACGGTATGCACGAAGGCGGTCCCGATCAGGGGGCCACGTACTGGGCCTTTGCGGCGTTGAGTATCGGTGGTGGCGCGGTTGCGGTTGCCTTGCTGCTTACCGAGGTAGCGCCAGCCACCTCCGTCGGGGATGTTGCCGAACTTGGTGACGTCGACGTGGATCAGTGATCCGGGATGGTCGTGTTCGTAGCGGCGCAGGGGTTCGCCGGTGACCCGGTCGATGCGGGAGAGCCGGTTGATCCGGCAGCGCACCAGCACCGCATGCACGGTCGAGGCCGGCATTCCGAGTCGGCCGGCGATCTGCACTGGGCCCAGTCGGTGTCGCCACCGCAGGGCCACGATCCTCCGGACCACCCCGGGGGCGGTCTTGGTCGGGCTGGTGCGCGGGCGAGAGCTGCGATCAGCCATCCCGGCTTGGCCTTCGGCCCGGTAGCGGTCGGCCCATTTCTTGGCCGTGCGGGCAGAGACCATGAACATCTTGGCCGCCGCGGCGTAGGTCCACTGATCCTCGATGATCAGCCGGGCCAGGCGTAGGCGTGTACGAGGGGTCAGGACGGCGTTAACGTGGGACATGAAGGCCTCCGGTGGGTGAAGCGGTGAACTAGACAGCTCCACTTCACTACCGGAGGCCTTCCCGTGTCAGCCCGACTCTGTCAACGACGGTCGAAAAGTGAGCAGTAGCGACGGCCCAAAAGTGAGCAGTGGATGTCGCTAGTTGGC
>NZ_JAVKPP010000021.1:0-36857 GCF_040980965.1 Kocuria sp. CPCC 205231
CGACTGGGTCGACGGCATGCGCGTCATCCCCGCCTCCCGCAGCAAGTACTCCCTCGAGGTCCCCGTCCCGGGCACGGTCGAGGACTCGGCCGCGCAGAAGGCGGAGGCCGCCAAGAAGGCCGATGCGGCGAAGAAGGCGGCGGCCGCCAAGAAGGCCGATGCGGCGAAGAAGGCCGAGGCGGCGAAGAAGAAGACCGAGGCAGAGAAGAAGCGGGCCGAGAAGGCGAAGGCCGAGAAGACGAAGGCTGAGGCGGAGAAGACGAAGGCCGACGCCGCGAAGAAGGCGAAGGCCGAGAAGACCGGGAACGCCAAGCAGCCGGCGAAGCAGGTGGAGGCCGCCCCAGCAGCCCCGGTGGTGACCACGCCCCCTCCGGTCGCTCTCACACCGACTCCGACCACGCC
This sequence comes from Kocuria sp. CPCC 205231, assembly GCF_040980965.1. Classification (NCBI taxonomy): domain Bacteria; kingdom Bacillati; phylum Actinomycetota; class Actinomycetes; order Micrococcales; family Micrococcaceae; genus Kocuria; species Kocuria sp. CPCC 205231. The sequence continues at coordinate 403 of NZ_JAVKPP010000021.1, forward strand.
GGGGTCGCCGGCTGCGCAGCCTGACCGGCCGGATCCGGTGGAGACCGTGCCCGCGCCGGTGGAGACCGTGCCGGACCCGGTGGAGACCGTGCCGGACCCGGTGGAGACCGTGCCGGACCCGGTGGAGACCCTGCCTGATCCCGTCGAGCCCGATCCTGTGGAGCCCGAGCTCGAGCCGGGAGTCGCTCCCGTCGTCGTGCCGGACGCGGTGCGGGACACCGACGGGGACGGGACCATCGACATGGAGGATCCCGACATCGACGGGGACAAGATCCCCAACGAGCTGGACTCCGACATCGACGGGGACGACATCGACAACGCTGACGACCCGGACATGGACGGCGACGGCCTGCGCAACGAGGACGACCTGGACCGCGACGGCGACGGGATCCCGAACGACCAGGACGCGGAGCCGGACAGCCCGGCGCCGAAGGCCGCGGCCGGGCCGGCCACCGGCAGGACCGGGACCACCGACCCGGCCGATCCGGCCGGCCCCGCGGAGGGCGCCGGTGTCGCCGGGGCGGCTCCGGCCGCCGAGCTCCGGCCGGCCGCCGGGGCGGCTCCGGCCGCCGAGCTCCGGCCGGCCGCCGGAGCGGACGGGACCGTCCGTCCCTGACGTCCCGCGCGGAGTTATGCAGGCGTGACGAGGTCATCTGCCGAGTCGGGAACGCGGACGACTAGAATTTGCCCCGGGCCGACGAATTACTTTCGCGCGGGAGCGGGAGCCATGAGCACCACCGACCACGGTGCGCCGGACCACGGGACGACCAGGGCGCTCCAGGAACTCCGGGGCCGTCTCGCCGGGGCGCTGGTGGAGCCGGGGGACGCCGACTACGACAGGGCCCGCCGCGTCTGGAACGGCCTGATCGACGCCCGTCCCCGGGCTCTCGTGCGGGCCGGGGACCTCGCCGACATCGACCTGGCGCTGGCCGCGGCCCAGCGCACGCGCCTGCCGCTGGCGGTGCGGGGCGCCGGGCACGGCGTGGCGGGCCACGGCACGGTCGAGGGCGGCCTGGTGCTGGACCTCGGGCGGCTGCGGGGCGTCGTCGTCGATCCCGCGAACCAGCTCGTGAGCGTGGAGCCCGGCACCACCTTCGCCGCTCTCGACCGCGCCACGGCCCGGCACGGCCTCGCCGTTCCCGGCGGCCTCACCGGCGCGGTGGGCGTGGCGGGGCTGACCCTGTGCGGGGGCATGGGGTGGCTGACCCGCAGCAACGGGCTGAGCCTCGACAACCTGGACTCCGCCGACGTCGTGACCGCAGCCGGCGACCACCTGCACGTCAGCGAGGAGGAGAACGCCGGGCTGTTCTGGGGGCTCCGCGGCGGCGGGGGCAACCTCGGGGTGGTCTCCTCCTTCACCTTCCGGGCCCGCCGGCTGCCGTCCACCGTGCTCGCGGGGAACCTCCACTACCGAAGGCCGCGCTGGGCGGGCGCCCTGTCCGCCTTCGCCGCGTGGTCGCGCGGTCTGCCGGACGAGATGAACCCGGTCCTCACCTTCGCGATCCCGCCCCCGGCGGCCGGGATGGGCGAGGAACCGGTGCTGACCGTGGGGTTCAGCTGGGTCTCGGAGGACCACGCAGCAGGCCTGGACGTCGTCGACGGACTGCGGGAGGACGCTCCGCCCGACGCCGAGGAGATGGGCCCGACGCCCTGGCTCGCGTGGCAGGGGGCGCGGGACGGGCTCTTCCCCCGGGGCTCGCACGGCCACTGGCGCAACCTTCCCTTCTCCCGGCTGGACGACGAGGTCGTCGACGTCCTCGTCGGGCTGGCCTCCGGGATCACCTGCCGAGGCACCGGCATCGACGTCCACCACCTCGAGGGCGCCTTCGGCAGGGTGCCCGAGGAGGCCACCGCCTTCCCCAACCGGTCCGCACGGTACTGGCTGACGGTGCACGGCGTCCGGCACGACCCGGCCGAGGACGAGCACCTCGCAGCCTTCGTGCGGACCGTGCGGGACACGATGCAGCCGTTCGCCGAGCACGGCGAGTACGTCGGCCTCCTGGGGCCCGACGCCGAGCTCGGGGGCGACCCGGTGGAGGCGGCCCGCCTGGCCTACGGGCGGGAGAAGCACCAGCGGCTGGCCGCCCTCAAGGACCGCTACGATCCCGGGAACCTCTTCCGGCACAACCTGAACGTGCCGCCCGGCCGGCCCTGAGCGCACGTCCGGCAGGGCCTCCTGGTGCGGGCTCGCGCCCCGAGGAACCTGCGGCCCCGCCCCGTCATGTCCGGGCGATGTCGATGGCAGCCCTTCCCCGGCCACGGACCCCGCACTAGGGTCGTCAGTCCAGAGACCCCGCGTTCCCGGGAGGCGCCCCGCATGCCGATCTACGAGTACCGGTGCCGGGAGTGCGGCGACTTCGAGGTCCTGCTGGGCATGGGCGCGGCCACGCGCGAGAGCGACTGCCCCGGCTGCGGCTCCGCGGCGCGGCGGCTGATGAGCGCGCCCGGGCTCTCCCGGGCCGGCACCCCCGCGGCCCGGCTGATCGAGCGCACCGAGCGCACCGCCGCGGAGCCCGACGTCGTCGCCGCGCCCCCGCCCGGCTCCCGGCGAGCGACCCGCACCACCGGCAACCCCCTGCACCGCAGACTTCCCCGGCCCTAAGAGGCACACCACCGCAGCACAGCCGCCAAGGAGGCACGTCATGCCGGAGCTCATCTTTCCCCTGGACTCGTCACGGCCGTTCGAGGACCAGCAGCTGGTCGGGCACAACCGGTGGCACCCGGAGATCCCCCCGGTGGCCACCGTGCGACCGGGGGACACGTTCCGGGTGCACTGCCGGGAGTGGTTCGACGGCGCGATCGTCAACGACGACTCCGCCGAGGACGTCCTCAACGCGCCGCTGACGACCGTGCACAAGCTCTCCGGCCCGTTCGCGGTGCAGGGCGCCCAGCCGGGCGACCTGCTCGTCATCGACATCCTCGACGTCGGCCCGATCCCGCAGGAGGACTCCGGCCCCCTGGCCGGGCAGGGCTGGGGGTACACCGGCGTCTTCGCGCGGTCCAACGGTGGCGGCTTCCTCACCGACCGGTTCCCGGACGCCTACAAGGCGATCTGGGACTTCCGCGGCCAGACTGCGACCTCGCGGCACGTCCCGGAGGTCTCGTTCACCGGCATCGTCCACCCCGGCCTGATGGGCACCGCGCCCTCCGCGGAGCTTCTGGCCCGGTGGAACGCGCGCGAAGGGGCGCTCATCGCCACCGACCCGGACCGGGTCCCGCCCCTGGCGCTGCCGCCCGAGCCGGAGAACGCCCTGCTCGGCGGGGTTCCCGGCCCGGACGTCGAGCGGGTCGCCGCGGAGGCCGCGCGCACCGCGCCGCCCCGCGAGAACGGCGGCAACCAGGACATCAAGAATCTCACCAAGGGCACCCGCGTCTTCTACCCCGTCTTCGTGGACGGCGCGAACTTCTCCGTGGGCGACCTGCACTTCTCCCAGGGCGACGGCGAGATCACGTTCTGCGGCGCCATCGAGATGGGCGGGTTCATCGACTTCCACGTGGACGTCATCAAGGGCGGCATGGAGACCTACGGGGTCACGGAGAACGCAATCTTCCTGCCGGGCAGGACGGACCCGCAGTACAGCGAGTGGATCGCCTTCTCCGGCACCTCGGTGACCCTCGACGGGGAGCAGCGCTACCTCGACTCGCAGCTGTCCTACCAGCGGGCGTGCCTGCACGCCGTCGACTACCTCACGAAGTTCGGGTACTCCCCGGAGCAGGCGTACCTGCTGCTGGGCGCCGCGCCGATCGAGGGCCGGTTCTCGGGGGTGGTGGACATCCCCAACTCCTGCGCCACGGTCTATCTGCCCACCGCGATCTTCGACTTCGACGTCCGGCCGTCCGCGTCCGGACCGCACCGGGTGGATCCGGGCGCGGGGGCGCCGCACGCGGCCGCGTGAGCTCAGCCGGTCCCGAGCGCGAGGTACAGGTCGACCACGGCGGTGGCCACGTCCTGGCCGCAGGCCGCGGAGGGGTAGCCGGAGCCCAGCACCGCGATGTGGTGGGCGGTCCCGCCCGACACCGTGCGCCCCACGCTGTGGGTGTCCCACGCGCCGCCGGCGTCCGGCAGCCACCCGTTCTTGACGAGGGAGTCCGCCGCCCCGGACCCGTCCGCGCGGGCCGCGCCCACGCCCCAGGTCTGGGACGGATGGGTGGGCCGCATCTGCTCCCGCAACCAGGCCAGGTCCTCCTCGGGCAGCCAGTCCGCCCCGTGGACGACCGTGCCCAGCACGGCCAGCTGGTCGGAGGCGGTGGTCAGGTTGTGGCCCCAGCCGCCCGAGGACCGGGTCGAGCTGACGCCCATGAGGTCGTAGGTCTCGTTGAGCTCGCCCTCCATGGCGGAGAGCGTGGGCCCGAGCGCGCCGTAGAGAGCGGTGGTGGACTCGTTGCCGCTCTCGTGGACGCTGTCGCGGATCAGGGCCCGCTGCTGCTCCGTGAGCCGGCCGTCCCGCTCGGCGGCCAGGCGCATGGTGGTGAGGGCCAGCGGGACCTTGGAGAGGCTGGCCTCCATGCCGGACACCTCGGGGCGGTGGGCGAAGACCGTGCGGCCGTCCGCGTCCTGCACCAGCAGCCCGATCTCGGCGCCCACCGCCGCGCTCAGCCCGTCCAGCGCGGTGGTCAGGGCACGCCGGTCGTCCTGCGCCGCGGCGGGCAGCGGGCCCGCGGCCGGACCGCAGGAGGCGGGGACGGTGACCGCCGCGGTCGTGGCGGCCGCACCGCCCGGGGCGGCCGGGAGCGCCGCCGCGGGGGCCGGGACGGTGAGTCCCAGGAGGAGCGCGGCGGCCCCCAGGGTGCGGACGGTCCTGCGGTGCTGCGGGTGCGATCGGCTCATGGTGCCCATGCTCTCGCACGGCGGCCGTCCTGCCGAGCCGGGCGGGTCCGCCTCACGCAATGAGACCCCGGTCCGTCCAGGACGTCGGCAGGTGCCCGCCGGAGGGGAGCAGCACGAGCTGGGCCGAGGGCAGCCGCTCGGTGAGGCAGCGCGCGTGGGCGGGGGGCACCACGTCGTCGTCCTCGGCGTGGACCACGACGATCTCGAGGTCCGCGAGCTTCCGGCCCACGGTGGAGGGCAGGGCGAACCCCTGCTCCTCCACGTCCGGGTGCTCCGGGCACCAGCACGGGGCCGCCACGGTCACGACGCGCTGCAGCAGGGTGGGGATCCGGTGGCACAGGAAGCGCAGGGCCTCGGACCCGCCGAGGGAGTGGCCCACGATCACCCAGGGCTCGTCCGGGATGGCGCGGACGGCCCGGCCGATCGCCTCCTGCCACTGGTCCGGGTCGGGATCCTCCGGGCTCGGGAGGTCCGGGGCCACGAGGTCGGCATCGGGCCACTGCCGCCGCACGGCCTCGAGCACCGGGTTGTCGCCGGTGCGGGGCTGGGGCCCGGCACCGTGCAGGAAGAGGATGCGCTGGACCATGGGTCACCTCGGGGACGGGGGAGGTGACGGCGGACGCCGCCTCCACCAGCGTCCCCGCCGCCGCGGCGAGGTGTCAAGAGCGGCGGGAGGCTCCCGGGCCCGCTCCCACGACGTCGAGGCCGGGCCCCTCGAGCCGGTCCAACGCCGCGGTGCGGCCGGTCAGCAGCAGCAGGAGCGCGTCGATCGCGCCCCGGACCTCGGGGCCGCTGCCGGCGTGCCAGTCGACGTCGGTCGCGGTGAGCGCCACCCCGCGCAGTCTCCGGCGCGCCCGGAACGGGAAGGGCATGGACCACACCCGGTCGGCGGCCGTGCGCGCGGCCTCCGGGGGCATGGCGTGGTGCCGGCCCAGGGGCAGGACGATGTCCTGGGTGTGGACCAGGACGTCCAGCAGCGGCTCGCGGACGGTCGTTCCCGGCGGGTGGCGCCTCGAGCCGTCCAGGCGGCGGTAGTCGGCGAGGATCGACTCGACCGGCCGGCGGCCGCGGGCCCGGCCGTCCAGGTACAGGGCGCGGTTGTAGTCCCCGCGGCCCCGCCACAGGGCCGGGACGAGATCGGCGAGACCGACCTGGGGCGAGGCGATGACGTGCGCCGCGACGTCCCGCACCGCCCATCCCGGGCAGAGGGTGGGGTGGTCCCACTCCTCGGGACGGAGCGTCTCGAGCAGGTCCGCCAGCGCGGACCGCTCCCGGTGGACGGCGTCCCAGATGGCGTCGCGGTCCATGATAATCTCCTCCAGATGGTCAGGTTTCCTGACTGAATTTTCCGGCGGCGACGGCCAGGCTGTCAAGGGGTGGGCATGCACGAGGACGCGGGGACCAACACGGGGCTGCTGCTGTACTACCCGTACCGGGACATGGAGATCCGGGTGGTCGAAGCCCTGCACGCCGCCGGCTTCGCGGACCTCTCCTACGCGCAGGCCCGGATCTTCCAACGGATCGGCCCGGACGGCACCCGCACGGTGCAGCTGGCGGAGCAGGCCCGGGTCACCAAGCAGACGGCCAGCCTGCTCGTCCAGGCCCTGGAGGAGGAGGGGTACGTGGAGCGGCGCCCCGATCCCGCCGACGCCCGGGCGCGGCTCGTGAGCGTCGCCGAGCGCGGCCGGGCCGCCCAGGCGGTGGCGGCCGGGGTGGTCGCCGAGGTGGAGGAGCAGTGGCGGCGCCGGCTCGGGGCGCGGCGCTATGCCGCGCTGCGCCGGGGGCTCGCCGAGCTGCACGAGGAGCCCGGCGGCGTCCGCTCCCCGCCGGCCGACCACGGGGCGCCCGGCTGACCCGGCGGCGCCCGGCCGACCCCGCGGCGGCGTGGTCGGCCGGGGCACGGGGGTCACGGGGGCGCGCCGTGGTCACCCGGTGGCGCGGCGCGGCCGTCAGGACACAATGGGACCATGACCGACGCCGCTCACCCCGCCCCGCCGGAGGACCCCCGCACCGGCCGGGCCTACTGGACCGTGGAGCCCGGCCGGGGAGAGCTGCGCACCGCGGAGCTGCCCGTCCCGGGCCCCGAGGACGTCCTGGTGCGGGCGCTGCGCTCCGGGGTCAGCCGCGGCACCGAGTCGCTCGTCCACCGCGGCCTCGTCCCGGCGCGCGTGCACGGGCGGATGCGCGCCCCGTTCCAGGAGGGGGACTTCCCCGGCCCCGTGAAGTACGGCTACCTCTCCGTGGGCGTCGTGGAGCAGGGGCCGGAGGACCTGGTGGGCCGGCGGGTCTTCAGCCTCCACCCCCACCAGGACCGCTACGTGCTCCCCGCCTCCGCCGTGACCCCGGTGCCCGACGACGTCCCCTCCGGGCGCGCGGTGCTCGCCGGCTCGGTGGAGACGGCCGTCAACGCGCTGTGGGAGGCCGCGCCCCGCTTCGGGGACCGCGTGGCCGTGGTCGGCGCCGGGATGATCGGCGCGTGCACGGCTGCGCTGCTGGCCCGCTTCCCGCTGGCCCGGCTGCAGCTCGTGGACCCGCAGCCGTCCCGCGGGGGGCTCGCGGCCCGGCTCGGCGTGGAGCACGTGCTGCCGGAGGACGCCGCGGGGGAGTGCGACGTCGTCCTGCACGCCTCCTCCACCGCCGCCGGCCTGGCGCGGGGGCTCGAGCTGCTCGGCGACGAGGGGGAGCTGATCGAGCTGTCCTGGTACGGCGACGAGGACCCGGCCGTCCCGCTCGGCGCCGACTTCCACGCCCGCCGGCTGCAGCTGCGCGCCAGCCAGGTGGGCGCCGTCGCCCCCGCCCGCCGGGCCCGCCGCACGACCGCCGACCGGCTCGCCACCGCGCTGGAGGCCCTCCGGGACCCCCGCTTCGACGCCCTGCTCTCCGGGAGCTCCTCGTTCGAGGAGCTCCCCGCCACGATGGCGCGGCTCGCCGCAGGAGCCCCGGACGTCCTGTGCCACGTGGTGCACTACGACTGACCGTCCCCCACCCACCCGAGGAGCTCCGTGTTCACCCTGACCGTCCGAGACCACATGATGATCGCCCACAGCCTGCCGGACCCGTTCTTCGGCCCCGCCCAGAACCTGCACGGGGCCACCTACGTGGTGGAGACCACCTGGTCCCGGCCGGTCCTCGACGAGCACGGGGTGGTCATGGACATCGGCGTGGCCAACGACCTGCTCGCGGGCGTCCTCGACGGGCTGCGCTACCGCAACCTCGACGAGCACCCGGACTTCGCGGGCCGGCTGTCCACCACGGAGGTCCTGGCCCAGTACGTCGCCGAGCGGCTCGCGGCGGGGGCGGCGTTCGTCGAAGGGCTCGAGCGGCTGACCGTGACCCTCCGGGAGACCCCCGACGCCTGGGCCTCCTACACCCTCGAGCTGCCCGTGCTGAGCGAGCGCGGCGGGCCCGCCCCCGCCCGGTGAGCACCGCGCGCGGGGGCATCGACGTGGTGGTGCCCGACGACGGCGGGCGGCCTACCGGCGGCTCGCTCTACGACCGCCGGCTCGTGGCGGCGCTGGACGCCCTGGGGCGCCCGGCCCGGCTCGTGCCGGTGGCCGGGGGCTGGCCCGCGCCGGACGGTGCCGCCCGGGCCCGGGTGCGGCGCGCGCTGGGCGCACCGGCCCCCGGGCGGGCGGTCGTCCTCGACGGCCTCGTGGGGTGCGCGGCACCGGAGGCGGTCGACGATGCCGTGCGCTCCGGGGTGCCCGTGCACCTGCTCGTGCACCTGCCCCTGCCCGCCGAGACCGGGCTGGACCCCGCGGCCGCCACGGAGCTCGCCCGGCGGGAGGCTGCCGCTCTGGCCGCCGCCACCGGCGTGCTGGCGCCCAGCGCCTGGGCGGCCCGCGACCTCCTCCGCCGCTACGGCACCGCGGACGCCGTCGTGGCCGAGCCGGGGGCCGAGCGCGGACCGGTGGCCGCGGGGTCGCGCCCGCCGCGGCTGACCTGTCTGGCGTCCCTGACGCCGCGCAAGAACCAGGGCCTCCTGCTGGAGGCCCTCGCGCCGCTGACCGCCCTCGGCTGGACCCTCGACCTCGTCGGCCCCGAGGGCGGCCCCGAGCACGTCCGCACCCTGCGCGCGGCAGTCCGGGACCTCCCCGATCCGGGGCGCGTGTGCTGCCCCGGTCCCCTCGAGGGCGCCGCGCTGGCCCGGCAGTGGGCGCGCACCGACCTGCTGCTGCTGCCCTCCACGACCGAGACCTACGGCATGGTCGTCACCGAGGCGCTCGCCCACGGCGTGCCCGCGGTGGTCGCGGCCGGCACCGGTGCGGTCGAGGCCCTCGACGGCACGCCAGGACCCCGGGGTGCGCCCGACACCGGTGTTCCGTCCGGTGCCGGCCCCCGGGCCGGTGCCGCCCTCGACCCCACCGACCCGTCCGCCTGGACCGCGGTGCTGCGCGACTGGCTGACCGACCCCGCCCTGCGCGCGCAGTGGCGGGCCGCCGCACTGGCCCGTCGCGACCGTCTGCGCAGCTGGACGGACACCGCCCGCGACGTCCTCGCGGCGATCGGCAAGCCCCTCGACCCGTCCGACCCCCACGGGCGCAGTCCCGGCCGGGACCCCGACCACGACACCGACCCCACCAGGAGGCCGTCATGACGAACCGCCCCGTCCCCGACCGTCCCGTCGCAGGCGACTGGCTGGCCCTGCGGGAGCCCGCCGACGCCGCGGCCCGCGAGGACTCCCTGCCGCTGATCGCCCGCATCGTGCGGCACTGGGAGCAGCTGCCGCCGGCCGCGGCCCCCGGCGCCGCGGACACCGAGCCGGTCGTGGTGGTGGACCTCGGCGCCGGGACGGGCGCGAACCGGGCCTGGCTCGCCCGGCACCTCCCCGGCCCCCAGCGCTGGATCCTGCTCGACCACGACCGCGAGCTGCTCGACCAGGCCGTGGCCGCCGCCCGAGCGGAGGGGGCCGACGTCGTGCCCGTCCTCGCCGGGGTCGAGGAGCTCGGCCGGGTGCTCGCGGAGCACCCGGCGGCCCGCCGGCTCGTGACGTGCTCCGCCCTGCTCGACCTGCTGACCCGGCAGCAGCTCCGGGACCTGGCGCGCGTGCTCTCCGAGGAGGCCGTCCCGGCGCTCCTCGCCCTGACCGTCGACGGCGAGGTCCTCATCGACCCGCCCCACCACCTGGACCCCCCGGTGCTGGGGGCCTTCGAGGACCACCAGCACCGCGGCGAGCTCGCCGGGACCGACGCCGTGCGGCTGGCCGCGGAGGCCCTGCAGGAGCGCGGCATGGTCGTGGACGTGACGCCCACCCCCTGGTGGATCTCCGACCAGCCGTGGGCCCGGCCCCTCCTGGAGCGGTTCCTCGCCGACCGCGCGGACGCCGCCGTGGAGCACCGCCCGGACCTCACGGCCGAGGCCCACGCCTGGCTGCGGACCCGCCTGGTGGACTGCGCCCGCGGCCGGCTGCGGGCCACGGTGGGGCACGCGGACGTGCTCGGCCTGCCGCCCGTCAGCTGAGGCCGCGGGCGCACCGCTCCAGCCACAGCACGTCCCGGCCGAAGGACACCAGCAGCAGGACGAGCGCGATCACGGTGGCCGTGACGGCCAGCGGCAGCGGGATCAGGGGGACCAGCGCGCCGAGCAGGACGCCGCCCTGGATCCCCGCCACCACCCGCCGGTACGAGGAGAAGGGCAGCTCGCGGCGCCACGCCGGGCGCACCCGCAGGCCCAGCAGGAAGAGGTAGCGCAGGGCGCCGATCACCACCACCCACCACGCCTCCGGCAGCCCGATCCGGGCGGCGACCGCCACCGAGAGGAGCAGCAGCAGCACGGCGTCGACCTCCTGGTCGAACCGGGCCCCGGCGCGCGTGGCGGTCCCGGTGCGGCGCGCCACCCACCCGTCGATCCCGTCGAGCAGCCACGCGGGCAGCGCGACGGCGAACACGGCCCAGCACCAGGCGTCGGCGGGCCGGCCCCCGTCATGCCCCAGCACGGGGGCCAGCCCCAGGGGCAGGAGCGCGGCGGCCAGGGCGACGAGCACGGAGCGGCCCACGGTGACCCGGTCGGCGGGGCCGTAGGGCTCGCCGCGGCGGCGCACGGTGCTGCGCACCACCGCCCCGAGCACGGCGAGACCCAGCAGCACCGAGCACGCCAGCACGGGGAGCGCCGCGTCCGCCAGGAGGAGGAGCGCCGCGAGGGCGCCGCCCAGCACCGCGAAGGCGAGCAGACCGTCCCGGCGCGCCGAGGAGTGCGGGCCGGTGGAACGGGCCAGGGGCATGCGGTCGCCTTCCGCGTCGGGGGTCTTCATCCTGGGCGGGCCCGGCCCGCCGCGTCAATCCGGGCGGCGGCGGGCGGTGGCTAGACTGCGCCCATGCCCGCCGAGACCACGCCCGCCCCCACGCGGCGGCGGCCCGTACTCCGCGTGCTGCTCGCCGCCGGGCAGGCGGTGGCCGGGCTGGTCCTCCTCGCCATGCTGTTCCGCGTGCTCGGCACGGACGCGGTCCGCAGCGCCGTCGGGATCCTCACCCCCGCCACCGTGGCGCTCGCCCTGGGCGCCGGGCTCGTGGCCACCGCGGCCCAGGCCCAGCGCTGGCGGCTGGTGGCCCGCAACCGGGCCACACCGATCGGCTTCCGGGAGGCGCTGGGCGAGTGCTGGGCGTCCGGGCTCGTCAACCTGCTGCTGCCCGGGGGCGTGACCGGGGACGCCGTGCGGGTGCTGCGCCGCCGCCGGCGCGGCGACAGCTGGCCCGGCGCCGGCGGCTCCGTGCTGGGCGAACGGCTGGCGGGGACGTCCGTGCTCCTCGCGGCCGGGGTCGTCCCGGCCCTGGCGGTCGGCGGCTGGCTCGCCACGGTCCTCGGCCTCGGGGCGCTCGCCGTGGGTGCCGTCGCCTGGCGCTCCACGAGCGGCGCCCCGGCGCGGGACCGGGCCGGGGTGTGGGCGCTGTCCGTGCTCGCCTGGGCCTGCTACCAGGGGCTGTTCCTGCTGGCGGCCGTGCGCACAGCACCCCAGGAGACCCTGGCGAACCTGTGGGGGACCACCGTGCTGGGCCTCGCCGGGATGTCCGTGCCCGTCGGGGTGGGCGGCTGGGGTCCGCGGGAGGGGATCACCACCTTGGCCGCGATGGCCCACGGCCTGCCCGCCGGGACCGGCTTCGCGATCTCGATCGGCTACGGGCTGCTCGCCCTGATCTCGGCCCTGCCGGGAGCCGTGGTCCTGGCGGGCTGGCTGCTGCCCCGGCGCACCGGCTCTCCCCGCGCCGGTTCTCCCCGCGGCTGACGAGCCGGTCGACCGGCGTCGGGAGGCCCGTGGTGTGCGTCAGCCTCCGATCGCGCTCATCGAGCGCTCCGGCTGGACGTAGTCGGGGGAGTCCAGGCCGGTGTGGTCCATGCCGTGGGCGGCCGGTTTCGCCCACATCGCCGCCCGCCAGCGCTCGGCCAGCTGTCCGTCGGTGGCACCGGCCCGCAGCAGCGGCAGCAGCTCGACCTCCTCGTGGGAGAACAGGCAGGACCGGATCCTGCCCTCGGCGGTGATCCGGGTCCGCTTGCAGTCGCCGCAGAAGGGCTCGGTGACCGAGGCGATGACCCCCACCGTGCCCAGCGGTGCGCCACCGGAGCCCCCGGCGCCGGCGGCCCGGGTTTCGTCCGGGGTGGGGGTGCGGGGGTGCACGTCCCACAGTTCGGCCGGGGCGCCCTCGCGCGGGCCCGGGTGCGGGGTCAGCCGGTACCGCTCACCGAGCCGGTGGCGGATCTCGGCGGCGGTGACCATCTCCGCCCGGGTCCAGCCGTGGTCGGCGTCCAGGGGCATCTGCTCGATGAACCGCAGCGCGAAGCCGCGCGCCAGCGCCCAGGCGAGCAGGTCGGGGGCCTCGTGGTCGTTGACCCCGCGCATCAGCACCGCGTTGATCTTCACCGGGGTCAGCCCGGCCGCGGCCGCCGCCTCGGCCCCGGCCAGCACGTCGGCCAGGCGGTCCCGGCGGGCCAGGGCGCGGAAGGTCGCCGCGTCCAGGGAGTCCAGGGAGATGTTGATCCGGGTCAGCCCGGCCTCGGCCAGGCCCTGGGCGCGGGCGGCCAGACCGATGCCGTTGGTGGTGAGCGAGACCGGCAGGTCCGGGTGGGTAGCACGGATCCCGGTGATGATGTCCTCGAGGTCGGCCCGGACCAGGGGTTCCCCGCCGGTCAGGCGCAGCTCGGTGACCCCGAGCTCGGTCACCCCGACGTGGACGATCCGGGTGATCTCGGCGGGGGTCATCAGCTGGGCGGCGGGCAGCCAGGGCAGACCTCCGGCGGGCATGCAGTAGGTGCAGCGCAGATTGCACTTGTCGATCACCGACAGTCGCAGGTCGGTGGCGCGGCGGCCGTGGCGGTCCATCAGCCCGGCCCCGGCCGGGGCGCCGCTGGGGCCCGGACCGGTGCTGCGCAGCCGGGGCAGTCCCAGGGAAACGCTCATGTCACCGCCTCGATCGTCTCGGACGGGCGTCCAGGGTCCGCGGGCGCCGCAGCCGGTGCGCCGGCGAGGTCCTGGAGCAGGCGGGCGGCGACGCTGATCGCGATCACCGCGGGCGCCTTGCCGGGGATGCCCGGGAGACCTATGGGGCACGTGATGCGATCCACGGTGCTCTCCGCATGGCCTTCCGCGCGCAGCCGCTGCCGAAAGCGGGCCCACTTGGCCCGGGAGCCGATCAGGCCCACGCTGCCGAGGTCGTCCCGGCGCAGCGCGGCGTCGCACAGCACGAAGTCCTCGGCGTGGTCGTGGCTCATGATCAGCACGTGCGCCCCGGCCGGCAGCCCGGCCAGCACGTTCTCCGGGACGGGGCTGTGGTGGAGGCGGACCTGCGCGGCTCCGTCGGTGACGTCGGCCAGCCGGGCGGGGGCCAGCTGACCCTCCCGGCTGTCCACCAGGTGCAGGTTCAGGGGCAGGCGGGACAGCACCCGGGCGAGCTCGTGACCCACGTGGCCCACACCGAACACGGCGACCACGGGGCGGGCGCCCTGGGGCTCGAGCAGCACGCTGACCACGCCTCCGCAGCACTGGCGCCCGTGCTCCACGGCGGCGTGCTCGTTGAGCGAGAAGGTCATCGTCTCCGGATCCGTGGCCCCCGCTGCGAGGAGGACCCGAGCCCGCTCGACCACGGTCGCCTCGAGGTTGCCGCCGCCCACGGTGTCCCACGCGGCGGACCCGGACACGACCATCTTGGCCCCGGCCTCCCGGGGGGCGTGCCCGCGCACCTCCGTGACGGTGACGAGCACCCCCGGCGCGCCCTCCGCGCGCAGGTGCTGCAGGGCGTCCAGCCAGTCCACGTCAGCGCGCCGCCGGAGCGGCCGGAGCGGTCGACGCGGCGACGTCCGCCACGGGCAGGGCGCGGCGCGCCTCCTGGACCGCCCAGAACACGGCCTCCGGGGTGGCGGGGCTCGCGAGCTCGGTGCTCCGCCCGCCCGGCCCGAACGCGGCCGCGGCCTCCCGCAGCGCCTCGCGCACGCTGAAGGCCAGCATGAGGGGCGGCTCCCCCACGGCCTTGGAGCCGTAGACGACGCCGCTCTCGGTGGCCTCCTCGAAGAGGTGCACGTTGAACTCCTCGGGCATCTCCGAGAAGCTCGGCAGCTTGTAGGTGCTCGCCGCCTGGGTCGCCAACCGGCCCCGGTGCGGCCCGTCGGACTCGTCCCAGCGCAGCTCCTCGAGCGTGAGCCAGCCGGCGCCCTGGACGAACCCGCCCTCGATCTGCCCCACGTCGATCAGCGGGGAGAGACTGTCGCCCACGTCGTGGACGATGTCGGTGCGCAGCAGCCGGTACGCGCCCGTGAACCCGTCGACCTCCACCTCGGAGACGGAGGCGCCGTAGGAGAAGTACTTGAACGGCTCGCCCTGCATCCGGGCCGCGTCCCAGTGGAGCCCCTCGGTGCGGTAGTAGCCGGCGGCCCACAGCGAGATCCGCTGGAAGTAGGCGTCGTGGGCGAGCTCGGCAAAGGACATCTGCCGGTCATGGAAGCCGATCCCGGTGACCGTGCCGTCGACGAACCGGACGTCATCGGGGTGGATGTCGAACTTGCGGGCGGCGACCTCGGCCAGCCGGTCGCGGATCTGCTCGCAGGCGTTCTTCACGGCCCCGCCGTTGAGGTCCGCCCCGGAGCTGGCGGCCGTCGCGGAGGTGTTGGGCACCTTGTCCGTGCGGGTGGGCGCGAGCCGGACGGTCTCCATGGGCACGCCCAGGGCCGTGGCCGCGACCTGGCGCATCTTGGTGTGCAGCCCCTGTCCCATCTCGGTGCCGCCGTGGTTGATGAGCACGGACCCGTCCTTGTAGACGTGCACGAGGGCGCCGGCCTGGTTGAAGGCCGTGAGGTTGAAGGAGATGCCGAACTTCACGGGGGTGAGCGCGAGCGCCCGCTTGGTGTCGGGGTGGGCGGCGTTGAAGGCGGCGATCTCCTCGCGGCGGCGCTCGACCTCGGCCCGGTCGAGCAGCTGGGTCCAGATGGTGCGCAGCCGCTCGGCGTGCCGGACGGGCTGGCCGTAGGGCGTGGTCTGGCCGGGGACGTAGAGGTTGCGGTGGCGCAGCTCCGTGGGGTCCAGGCCGAGCAACGGGGCGCAGCGGCCCATGACCTCCTCGATCACCAGCATGCCCTGCGGGCCGCCGAAGCCGCGGAACGCGGTCTGGGAGGTCTTGTGGGTCCGTGCGATCCGGCCGTGGACCTGCACGTGCGGAATCCAGTAGGCGTTGTCGATGTGGCACAGCGTGCGCTGCAGCACGGGCTCGGAGAGGTCCAGGCTCCACCCGCCGTCGCTGGTGACGGTGGCCTCCAGGGCCTGCAGGCGGCCGCTCTCGTCGAAACCGGCCTCCCACCGGGCGTGGTACGGATGACGCTTGCCGGACAGCGTGAGGTCCTGGGTGCGGTTGAGCCGCAGCCGCACCGGCCGGCCCGTCAGCACCGAGCCGAGGGCGGCGACGGCGGCGTAGCCGTGCGGCTGCATCTCCTTGCCGCCGAACCCACCGCCCATGCGCAGGCACTGCACGGTGACCTCGTGGCTGTGCAGACCCAGGACGTGGGCGACGATCTCCTGGGTCTCCGTGGGGTGCTGGGTGCTGCAGTGCACCAGGACCTGCTCGCCCTCGTCGACGTAGGCGAAGGAGGCGTGGGTCTCCAGGTAGAAGTGCTCCTGGCCGCCGAACTCGAACTCACCGCTGAAGCGGTGGGCCGCGGTGGCCAGCGCGGTGCTGGTGTCCCCGCGGCTGACGGTGGGCTGAGCGCCCTGGAAGCTGCCGGCCTCGATCGCCTCGGCCACGGTGACCAGCGACGGCAGCGGCTCGTAGTCGACCTCGACCGCTGCGGCGCCCAGCCGGGCGGCCTCCTGGGTCTCGCCCAGCACCCAGCACACCGCGTGCCCGTGGAACATGACCTCGGTGGGGAACAGCGGCTCGTCGTGCTTGGTGCCGGCGTCGTTGACCCCGGGCACGTCCGCGGCGGTGAGGACCCGGACCACCCCGGGGACCGCCAGGGCCGGGGCCGTGCGCAGGTCCTGCACGCGGGCGTGGGCGTGCGGGGCCTGCACGGGCCAGGCGTGCAGCACGTCCTGGTGGCGCACGATGAGGTCGTCGGTGTACAGGGCCGTGCCGGTGACGTGCAGCGCGGCGTTCTCGTGCGCGACGGGCACGCCCACCACGGGGTTGACGGGGCGGTCGGCGAGGGACGTCATCGGGACACCTCCATGTCGGGGGCGGACGCGTGCTGCGTCCAGAACTTGAGCAGGGCCTGCTCGAGCATGGCCGAGCGGTAGCGGGCGCTGGCCCGGTGGTCGTCGATCGGGGTGCCCTCCCCGGCCAGCTCGGCCGCCGCGGCGAGGACCGTGTCACGGTTCCACGGCGCACCGATGAGGATGCGTTCCGGGGCTTGCGCGCGGATCGGGGTGGCCGCCACCCCGCCCAGGCCGATCCGCGCGGAGGTGACCGTGCCGGCCTCCACGTGCACGGCGATGCCGACGGCCACGCTCGAGATGTCGTCGAAGCGTCGCTTGGCGATCTTGTGGAACGCGCTGTACCGGGCCGTCGGCAGCGGGATCCGCACGGCACGGATGATCTCCCCGGGGCGGCGGACGCTCTGCCGGTACCCGGTGTAGTACTCGTCCAGGGGCACCTCGCGCTCGCCCCCGGCGGAGGCCAGGACCACGGACGCGCCCAGGGCCAGCAGCGCCGGGGCGGAGTCCCCGATGGGCGAGCCGGTTCCGAGGTTGCCGCCGAACGTCGCGGCGTTGCGGATCAGACGGGAGGCGAACTGGGGGAAGAGCTGGTCCAGCAGCGGCACCCGCCCGGCGAGGCCGCGCTCGACCTCGGACAGGCTCAGGGCCGCCCCGATCTCGACCTGCTCCTGTCCCACCTCGAGCGTGCGCAGCTGCTCGAGCCGGTCCACCGCCAGGGTCAGCGGCGGACGGGCGTGCTGGATGTTGACGCCCACGCCCGCGTCCGTGGAACCGGCGACCAGCTGGGCGTCCGGGGTGTCCTCCAGGTGCTCGAAGAGCTCCTCCAGGGAGCCGGGACGGACGAACCGTGCGCCGTCGGCCTCCACCCGGGTGGGCGGGGCGGGCTGCGCGGGCCGCTCCTGGCGCCGGAGCAGGGGGTCGGCGTCGGCCGGAGTCCCCAGGGCGTAGGCGGCGTCGCGGATGGGCCGGTAGCCGGTGCAGCGGCAGAGGTTGCCGCTCAGGGCGTGCAGGTCGAAACCGTTGGGCCCGCACTCGTGGTCGGCCGCGTGCTCCTCGCCGACGACCGCGGTGCCGGTCTGCGCCCCGGCGGCCGCCTCGGCGGTCGCGCCGGGGGCCTCGCGCTCGGGCCGGTAGTACTCGGCGGCCATGGAGCAGACGAAGCCAGGGGTGCAGTAGCCGCACTGGGAGCCTCCCCGGAACGCCATCTCCTGCTGGACGGGGTGCAGCGCCGCCGGCGTGCCGGTGCCGCCCGCGGTGCCGAGGCCCTCTGCGGTGACGACCTCCTGACCGTCGAAGGCGGCGGCGGGGGGCAGGCAGGCGTTGACGGAGGTCCACCGGCTGCGTCCATCGCCGTCCGGCCGGGCCACCAGCACCGCGCAGGCACCGCACTCGCCCTCGGCGCAGCCCTCCTTGGCCCCGGTCAGTCCCTCGCCGCGCAGCCAGTCCAGCAGCCGGGTGTGCGGGCCGAGCCCGTCACAGCTCCGGGTACGACCGTTGACCGTCACTCGGATGTCGCTCATGCCTGCTGCTCCTCGGTGCATGCCACTGGCCGCGACCTGGAGTCAGGTGGTTCCCCGGGGGTACCGGGAGCTCTCTGGCGGCGGACCAGCGCGATTCGTCGTTGCTCGCCCGGTAGATAGTCCGCTTCAGGACCCGCCGTAGGCTGAGTCACACCATAACCACGCCCTGACGGGGCCGCAAGAGTGCGGGCGCCACGACCGGGCCACGGTGGATCTGGAAGAATTCTTCCACAATGTGTTGTACCTCACGTCCAACTGCTCTACGTTGGCCTCAGCCACAGGCGGGTCCCGCTCGATCGGGACTATCTACCGGGCATGATCTGACAGCCGGGTGGGCCCGCCGACGGACATCAGCCGTTCCCCGGGTCCCCCACGATCCGTGAGGACCTGAGCAGCATGTCGACCGTTCACAAAGAGACCACGCACCTCCAGACCCACCTCCAGCACGCCGTCGACCTCGCGGCGGAGAACGCCGCTGTCGACGGCGGACCCTTCGGGGCCGTCGTCGTGACCGCGGACGGGCGGGAGTTCCCCGCCGTCAACCGCGTGACGGTGGACCACGACCCCACGGCGCACGCCGAGGTCATGGCGATCCGCAGCGCCTGCCGCGCGCTGGGCACCTTCGACCTCAGCGGGGCCGTGCTCTACACCAGCTGCGAACCGTGCCCGCTGTGCCTCTCGGCCTCGCTGTGGGCCCGGCTGGACGCGGTGTACTTCGCCGCCGACCGGCACGACGCCGCGGCCGGCGGATTCGACGACGCCGAGTTCTACGAGTTCTTCGCCCGGAGCACGCAGGAGCGTGACCGGGCCCTGCCGGTCCGCCACGTCCCGCTCGCCGCACGCACCGAGCCGTTCCGGGCGTGGGCCGGCAACGCCCACCGCACCGAGTACTGAGCCGACCGCCCGCCGCCCCCGGTCGGCTTCCACCGGAACCACCAGATCTGGACACTTCACGGGAGACCCGCCGACAGGGCCGGGCCCGGGAAAAACAGAGGATCGCCGGACCTTGCGCAGCAGAGCCGACGCCTGCGCGCTGAAGGAGGCACCTTCCATGTCATCGACCACACCCGGCCGTCCGACCGACGCCCGCGCGACCGCGGACCGCGCGACCGCAGCCCGCACGATCCGCCGTGGGCGCCCGTCGCGACCGGCGCACGCGCCCGGACCGGAGGACGAGCGGCTGCCGCTGGGGCGCACCACCGCCTACGGCTTCCAGCACGTCCTCACCATGTACGGCGCCATCGTCGCCGTCCCCCTCATCATCGGGCAGGCCGCCGGGCTCTCCGGCGAGGAGATCGCCCTCCTCATCAGCTCCTGCCTGCTCATGGGCGGGGTCGCCACCGTCCTGCAGAGCTTCGGGGCGCCCTTCCTCGGCTCCAGGCTGCCGCTCGTGCAGGGCGTGTCCTTCGCCGGGGTCGCCCCCATGCTCGCGATCCTGGCCGGTGGCAACGACCTGACCACCATCTTCGGGGCCGTGCTCGTCTCCTCGGTGGTGGGCTTCCTGCTCGCCGGCGCGTTCTCCCGCGTCCTCCGGCTGTTCCCGCCGGTGGTCACCGGAACGGTGATCACGGTCATCGGCATCTCCCTGCTGCCGGTCGCGATCTCCTGGGCCGCCGGCAGCGGGGAGGGCGGCGCCGCCGACCCCCGCAGCCTCGCGCTCGCCGGGATCACCCTGCTCATCGTGCTGGTGCTGTCCAAGGTGGGCGTCGGGATGATCTCGCGCCTGTCCATCCTGCTCTCCTTCGTGCTCGGCACCGTGATCGCCCACACGATGGGGATGGTGGACTTCTCCGGTGTGGGCCAGGGCGGTATCGTCACCTTCCCAACGCCCCTGGCCTTCGGCCCCCCGACCTTCGAGGTCGCCTCGATCATCTCGATGCTCATCGTGGTGCTCGTGACGATGACCGAGACCACGGCGGACATCCTCGCGGTGGGCGAGATCACGGGGGCCGAGGTCGACTCGAAGCGCGTGGCCAACGGCCTGCGGGCGGACATGCTCTCCTCCGCGGGGGCGCCGCTGCTGAACTCGTTCACGCAGACGGCCTTCGCCGCCAACGTGGGCCTCGTCGCGGTGACGGGCGTCCGCAGCCGCTTCGTGGTCACGGCCGCCGGCGTCATCATGGTGGGACTGGGGCTGTTCCCCGTCATCGGCGAGGTCGTCGCGGCCATTCCCACCCCGGTCCTCGGCGGCGCGTCGATCGTGCTCTTCGGCACGGTGGCCTCCTCCGGCGTGCGCACGCTGGGCAAGGTGAACGTCAACAACTCGATGAACCTCGTCATCGTGGCGGTCGCCTTCGCGTTCGGCCTCATCCCTGTGGCCGCGCCCCAGTTCTACGCCGGTTTCCCCTCCTGGACGCAGACCATCCTCGGCTCGGGGATCAGCGCCGCAGCACTCGTGGCCATCGCTCTCAACCTGCTGTTCAACGAGCTGGCCGCCGGCAACTCCCGGCACCAGTCCGTCATGGCGGCGGCGCCGGTGCGGGTCGTCCGGGCGGACACCCTGGCGCACCTGCGGGAGGGCGACCGGATCCAGGACGGTGCCGTGGTGGACAGCGACGGAGCCGAGGTGGCGGTCGTGGCGGAGCACCACTTCGACGACGTCCGGAGGATGATCGACGACGGGGAGATCACGCACACGGGACAGATCCGGACGGTCCTCGCCGCCAAGGACGCGACGGCCTGAGCACCCGGGCTCGCACCCCACGTGCGAGGCCTCGACCAGGGGCGTTCCCCGCCTCCAACCGGCGCACCGCCGGGCGGAAGCGGGGAACGCCCCTGCGATGGTGTCCGGGCCGGTCCGCTCAGCTCGCTGCCACCGGGCCGCGGCGCCCCGCCCCGGCCCGGTCCGCGAGCGCCGGGCCCGGCGGGGCCGGGAGCTTCAGGCGTTCACCAGGCGGCGGGCCGCCGCGGAGTGCTCGGCGGTGAGCGCCTCCACGTCCAGCCCGGTGATCGCACCGTCCTCCACGAGCCAGCGCCCGCCCACCATGACCCGGTCCGCGCGCTCCGCGCCGCACAGCAGCAGCGCGGAGAGCGGGTCGTGGGCGCCGGAGAAGCGCAGCCCGTCCAGCCGGAACATCGCGAGGTCCGCCTGGGCGCCCGGGCGCAGCACACCGAGGTCCGGGCGGCCGAGCAGACGCGCGGAGCCGCGCGTCGCCCAGCCGAGGGCCCGCTCCGGGGTCACGGCCTCCGCCCCGTAGCGCAGCCGCTGCACGTACAGGGCCTGCCGGACCTCCTGCACCAGGTTGGAGGCGTCGTTGGAGGCGGACCCGTCCACCCCGAGCCCCACGGGGGCTCCCGCCTCCTCGAGCTCCACGGCCCGGCAGATCCCGGAGGCCAGGCGCATGTTGGATGTGGGGCAGTGGGCCACGCCCACCCCGGCCGCGCCCAGGCGGGCCACCTCGGCGTCGTCGAAGTGTATGCCGTGGGCCAGCCACGTCCGGTCGGTGAGCCAGCCCGTGGACTCGAGGTAGTCGACCGTCCGCAGCCCGAAGCGCTCCCGGCAGAAGTCCTCCTCGTCGATGGTCTCGGCGAGGTGGGTGTGCAGCCGCACGTCCAGCTCGCCGGCCAGGACGGCGGTGTCCCGCATGATCTCCCGCGTCACCGAGAACGGTGAGCACGGGGCCAGCGCGATCTGGGTCCGGGCGCCGTCGCCGCGCTCGTGGTAGGTCCCCACCAGGCGTGCGCTGTCGGCGAGGATCGTCTCCGCCTCCTGCACCGTCTGCTGCGGGGGCAGCCCGCCGTCGCGCTCGCCCAGGCTCATGGATCCCCGGGAGAGGACGGCCCGCATGCCGAGGCTCCGGGCGGCCTCGACCTGCACGTCGATCGAGTGCTCCATGCCGCCGGGGAACAGGTAGTGGTGGTCGGCCGCCGTGGTGCAGCCCGAGAGCAGCAGCTCCGCCATCGCCACCGTGGTCGCGAGCTGCAGGTCGCGGGGGCGCAGGCGGGCCCACACGGGGTAGAGGTCCCGCAGCCACGGGAACAGGGGGACGCTGACCACGGGCGCCCAGGCGCGCGTGAGCGTCTGGTAGAAGTGGTGGTGCGTGTTGATCAGCCCGGGCACCACCACGTGCTCCCGGGCGTCGAGGACCCCGCACGGAACGGTCGGGGCTCCGCCGGCCGGGACCAGCTCCACCACGGTGCCGGAGGCGGTGTCCACCACGACACCGCCGGCCGTGTCCGCGGAGGTGTCCTCGCCGGTGTCCAGGGCCAGGGGCTCGCGCAGCCACAGCAGGTGGGAGCCGGGGTTCGAGGTGTGGGGACGCACAGGGTTCTCCGATCGGTCGCAGGTCTCGTCACCGGCGCCGTGCGCCTCGTGTGGTCCGAGGGCGGCACGCGGCGCCGCCAGCTCAGTGAGGTCCTGTCTGCTGATCCAGGAGACCGCTCCCGCGGTCCCGGTGACCGTAGCACCGGCGGATGTTGGCCTTCAACCGTCCGGGCCCTGACGACGACGGGCCCGTCCGGCGTCCGGTCAGCTCTCCCCGCGCCGGATCAGGCGGCCCGTCGGGGACCGGAAGTCCACGGCGCTGCCCCGCAGATAGGTTCTGCGCACCTTTCCGGACAGCGCCTTGCCCTGGTACGGGGTGATGGGGTTCTTGTGATGCAGCTTCCCGGCGTCCACGACGAAGGCGTCGTCGGGCGCGAAGACCACCAGGTCGGCGTCGTAGCCGATGGAGACCTTGCCCTTGGCACGCAGGCCGGCCCGCTGGGCGGGCTTCGTCGACATCCACTCCACCACGCGGCCCAGGTCCACTCCGCGGCGCCGCGCCTCCGTCCAGATCAGGGACAGCCCCAGCTGCAGCGAGGAGACCCCACCCCAGGCCACCCCGAAGTCGCCGTTGTCGAGGTCCTTGAGGTCCAGGGTCGAGGGGGAGTGGTCGGACACGATGAAGTCGATGGTCCCGTCGATCAGGCCCTGCCACAGCAGCTCCCGGTTGCCGACCTCCCGCACGGGCGGGCAGCACTTGAAGGCGGTGGCGCCGTTGGGCACCTCCTCGGCGAGCAGGGTGAGGTAGTGCGGGCAGGTCTCCACCGTGATGTCCAGGCCGTCCCGCTTCGCGGTGGCCAGCATGGGCAGAGCGTCCGAGGAGGACAGGTGCAGGATGTGGGAGCGGGCGCCGGTCCAGCGGGTGCGCTCGATGACCTCGGCGATGGCCAGGTTCTCGGCGCCGCGCGGGCGGGACTTCAGGAAGTTCTCGTACACGTCCCCCTCGGGCCGCGGGGCACGGTCGATGGCCCGGGAGTCCTCTGCGTGCACGATCATCAGCGAGTCGAACGTCTTGATCTCGGCGAGGTCCTCCTCCATCTCGTCGGCCTCCAGATGGGGGAACTCGTCAACCCCGGAGTGCAGCAGGAAGCACTTGAAGCCGAAGACGCCGTCGTCGTGCAGCTCGCGCAGGTCGGGCTTGTTGCCGGGGATCGCCCCGCCCCAGAAGCCGACGTCCACGAAGACGTTGTCCTGGGCGAAGAGGCGCTTGTACTCGAGGGCCGGCACGTTGACGGTTGCCGGGACCGAGTTGAGCGGCATGTCCAGGACCGTGGTGACGCCCCCGGCGGCGGCCGCGCGGGTGGCGGAGGCGAACCCCTCCCACTCGGTGCGGCCGGGCTCGTTGATGTGCACGTGGGTGTCCACCAGGCCGGGCAGCAGGTGCTCGTCCTCGGCCAGCTCCACGACCTCGCGGCCGACCAGGCCGGCGCCGAGGGGTTCGATGGCCACGATCCTGCCGTTGCGCACGCCGACCTCGCGGGGAGCGAAGTGGTCCCCGCAGGAGACGTTCTGCCCCCGCACCACGAGGTCGAACTCGCGGTGGCCGTGCGCATCGGTGCCGGCGTCACCCGACGCCGGGCGGGAGGCCTCCGCGGCATCGGCAGGCATCCCGTGCTCCCGCTTGTAGTCGGCGATCAGCCGGCGCACGCGCTCGGGGTCGTTGACGTCGTGGCTTACGTCCAGCTTGTGCGCCTGCTCGGCCTCGAAGGCGCTCCGGGCGGCGGCCGGCTTGGTGGCCGCGCGGGCGGAGTCCTCCCGGGCGATCGCCGCAGGGTCCGCACTCACCTGCTGCGCACGCCCTGCGGCGTCAGAAGCGTCGTCCGCGCGCTGTCCGGGCTCCGCGGACGGTTGACCCGGATCCGGTCGATGCCCCTGCTCGTCGCTCTGCTTCCCGCCCCGGTCGGTGGTCCCCGGCCGCTGCGGCGTCTTCTTCTCCGTCATTCGGAGCTCCTCCTCGTCTTCGGCGTCCGCACGGGCCGCCGGATCGATCAGTTGGGTCGGGTCCCCGTGAGCAAAGCGGGGAGCTCGAGGGCGAGCCGGGCGCCCACCTGCTCGAGCAGCCTGCCGGCCTCGCGCATGCTGACCCGCGGGTCCGGCTCGAGCTCGGTGAGGGCATAGGTGCGCACGAAACCGGCGGCCCTGCGGGTCTCCTCGTCGAGGGTGGTGCGGCCGCACACGGCCACCACCGGGACGCCGGCGGCGTGCGCGGTGGTGGCGACCCCCATGGGGGTCTTCCCGCCGAGCGACTGCTCGTCGAGGCTGCCCTCCCCGGTGACGACCAGGTCGGTGCCCGCCATCCGGTCGGCGAGCCCCACGAACTCCAGGACCACGTCGATGCCGGGGCGGCGCTGGGCCCCGAGCACGGCGAGGGCCGCGTAGCCCACGCCGCCGGCGGCTCCGGCGCCGGGGGCCCCGGCCGCCGTCAGGGCGGCCGGGCCCAGGGCGTCCGCCAGCCGGTCCCGGAAGACCGTCAGCGCGGCATCGAGGGATGCGACGAGATCCGGGTCGGCGCCCTTCTGCGGGCCGAACACGGCCGCCGCACCGTTGGTTCCCGTGAGGGGGTTGTCGACGTCCGCGGCCAGGACGAACTGTGCGTCCTGCACCCGGGGATCCAGCCCGGTGAGGTCCACCCGGGCCAGCCGGGCGAGCTCGGCGCCTCCGCGGCCCAGCTCGGCGCCCTCGTCGTCCAGCAGGCGAGCGCCGAGGCCCTGGAGCAGCCCCGCACCGCCGTCGGTGCAGGCGCTGCCGCCCACCCCCAGGACGATCCGGGTGGCTCCGGCATCGAGGGCGGCGCGGACCAGTTCGCCGGTGCCGCGGCTGGTGGCGCCCCCGGCGTCGAGCACGGGTGCGCCGTCCTCGTCCACGGGGAGCGCGGCCAGTCCCGAGGCCAGGGCCATCTCCACCACCGCGGTCCGGTCGAGCAGGGCGAACCCTGCCTCGACGGGGTTCCCGGCAGAACCGGTCACGGTGGTGGAGCAGGCGACGAATCCGGCACCGACGGCGGCGTCGAGGGTGCCCTCGCCGCCGTCGGCCACCGGGACGGCCACGACCGTGGCGGACGGCTCCACGGACCGGATGCCCGCCGCGAGGTGCTCCACCACGTCGGTGGCTTCCAGCGAACCCTTGAACTTGTCCGGGGCGACGACGATGCGCACGGGGCGTGCCTCCTGTTCTGTGCGGACGGGGATCAGTCGAGCAGGGCGATCGCCGTCGGGGCGTCCACGCCGCTGACGGCGAGCTCCTCGAACTCGACCACGTTGTCGATCTCGGTCCCCATGGAGATGTTGGTGACCTTCTCCAGTATGACCTCCACCACCACGGGGACCTGGTGCTTCTCCAGGAGGACCCGCGCCTGGCCGAAGGCCTCCTGGAGCTTCTCGGGATCGGTCACGCGCAGGGCCTTGCAGCCCAGGCCCTCGACGACCTTGAGGTGGTCCACGCCGTAGCCCTGGGTCTCCGGGGAGTTGATGTTCTCGAACGCCAGGGAGACGTTCTGCTCCATCTTGAACCCGCGCTGGGACTGGCGGATGAGGCCCAGGTACGAGTTGTTCACCACCACGTGGAGATAGGGCAGGTTGAACTGCGCCCCGACGGCCAGCTCCTCGATCATGAACTGGAAGTCGTAGTCCCCGGAGAGCGCGACGACGGTGGCCCCGGGCTTGCCCCGGACGACGCCGAGGGCGGCGGGCCCGGTCCAGCCCAGCGGGCCGGCCTGGCCGGCGTTGATCCACTGGCGGGGGCCGTGCACGTGCAGGAACTGGCCGCCGGCGATCTGCGAGAGCCCGATCGTGGAGACGTAGGTGACGTCCGTGCCGAAGGCGGTGTTCATCTCCTCGTAGACGCGTTGCGGCTTGACCGGGACCTGCGTGAAGTGCGTCTTGCGCTGCATCGAGCCCTTGCGCTGGGCGCAGTCCTTGACCCACACGGACCAGTCCGGCACGGAGAACCGCTCCTTCCGCTCCCGGGCGACCTCGATGAGGATCTCCAGGGCCGCGCCGGCGTCGGAGACGATGCCGAGGTCGGGGGAGAAGACGCGTCCGATCTGGGTGGGCTCGATGTCGATGTGCACGAACGTGCGGCCCCGGGTGTAGGTGTCCAGGCCGCCGGTGTGGCGGTTGGCCCACCGGTTGCCGATGCCGAGCACGAAGTCGGACTCCAGGAACGTCGCGTTGCCGTAGCGGTGGGAGGTCTGCAGTCCGACCATCCCGGCCATCAGCGGGTGGTCGTCCGGGATGGCGCCCCAGCCCATGAGGGTCGGGATCACGGGCACGTCCAGCAGCTCGGCGAGCTCGACCAGCTGCGCCGAGGCATCGGCGTTGATGATGCCGCCGCCGGCCACGATGAGCGGACGCTGCGCGGAGGAGAGCATGTCCAGGACCTTCTCGGCCTGCGCGCGGGTCGCCGCGGGGCGGTGGACGGCCAGGGGCTCGTAGACGTCGATGTCGAACTCGATCTCGGCGAGCTGGACGTCCAGGGGGAGATCCAGCAGCACCGGACCGGGCCGGCCCGAGCGCATGAGGTAGAAGGCCTTCTGGAACGCCCCGGGGACCTGGCCGGGCTCCAGCACGGTCATGGCCATCTTGGTGACCGGCGCGGCGATCGAGGAGATGTCCACGGCCTGGAAGTCCTCCTTGTGCAGCTTGGCCACGGGCGCCTGGCCGGTGATGCACAGGATCGGGACGGAGTCCGCCCACGCGGCGTAGAGGCCGGTGATCATGTCGGTGCCCGCGGGACCGGACGTGCCCACGCAGATCCCGATGTTGCCGGGGGCGGCCCGGGTGTAGCCGTCGGCCATGTGCGAGGCGCCCTCGACGTGCCGGGCGAGGGTGTGCCGGATGCCGCCGTGGGCGCGCATCGCCGAGTAGAACGGGTTGATGGCGGCGCCGGGCAGGCCGAAGGCCTCGGTGGCGCCCTCCTTCTCGAGGATGGCGACGACGGCGTCGACCGTGCGCATTCTGGCCATGATGAACTCCTTGGAAGCAGGACCCGGGAGCGGGTCGGGAAGCGGTGGGGTGGGGGTGGGTCAGCGGCCCGAGCGGCCGGAGAGCTCCTCGACGAGCTTGAAGAGACCCGAGTGGTCGAGTCCGCCGTCACCCCTGTTGACGGTGGCGGCCACGAGCTGGGCGACGATCGCGCCGAGCGGCACGGCCACGCCGGCCTCCCGGGCGGCGGAGGTCACGATGCCCATGTCCTTGTGGTGCAGCTGCAGCCGGAAGCCCGGGTCGAAGTTGCGGTCCAGCATCTTCTGGCCCTTCTGGTCCAGGACCTTGGAACCGGCCAGGCCGCCCCCGAGGACCTTCAGCGCGGCGTCCGTGTCCACGCCGTAGGCCTCGAGGAAGACCACGGCCTCCGCGAGGAGCTGGATGTTGCCGGCCACGATCAGCTGGTTGGCGGCCTTGACGGTCTGCCCGGAACCGGCGGGGCCCACGTGCACGATGGTCTTCCCGACGGCCTCGAGCACCGGGCGGGCGGCCTCGAAGTCCGCGGCCTCACCGCCGACCATGATCGAGAGCACGGCGTCGATGGCGCCCTGCTCGCCGCCGGAGACCGGGGCGTCCAGCGGGCGCAGCCCGTGCTCGACGGCCTCCCGGGACAGGCGTGCGGCCACGTCCGGGCGGATGGAGCTCGCATCGATCCAGACGGTGCCCTGCGCGGCGTGGGCGAAGACGCCGTTCTCGCCGGTCACGACGCCCTCGACGTCCGGGGAGTCCGGGACCATCGTGATCACGACCTCGGCGTTCGCGACGGACTCGGCCACGCTGGACGCGCCCTTGCCGCCGGCCTCGACGAGCTGGTCGATCTTGTCCTGCGAGCGGTTGAAGCCGACGACGTCGTGGCCGGCCTTGACGAGGTTCTTGGCCATGGGCAGGCCCATGATGCCGAGTCCGATGACGGTGACGTTGGTCATGGTGGGTTCCTCACTGTGGGAGCCCGCGCGGTGCGTGCGACGGGCGGTGGTGGCAGGTGCGGGGGAGGAGGGGTGTCAGGCGCGGGTGCGGGTCGCGGACCACGCGGAGGTCCAGGCGAAGGGGTCCTGCTGCGACGCCTTGTACTCGAGGCCCACGTAGCCCGAGTAGCCGAGCTCCCGGCTGCGCTCGATCCACTGCTGGAGCGGGAGCTCGCCGGTGCCGGGCTCGTTGCGGCCGGGGGCGTCGGCGATCTGGATGTGGCCGAAGTCAGCGGCGTGCTTCTCGATGACCGCGGAGACGTCGTCACCGTTGACCGACAGGTGGTAGAAGTCGGCGAGCAGCTTGATGTTGTCGGCGCCGGCGGCCCGGACCTTCGCGATGACGTCGAGGGCGTCCTGGGCGGTCTTCAAGGGATAGGCCGCGGTGCCGGAGACCGGCTCCAGCAGCACGGTCCCGCCGATGCGCGCCACGCCCTCGGCGGCGGCCACGAGATTGCGCACCGCCAGCTCGTCCTGGGCCTCCGGCGTGTGCTCGGGCCGGCGGTTGCCGTAGAGCGCGTTGAAGGCCTTGCAGCCGGTGCGCTCGCCGATGGCGGCGACCACGGCGACGTTCTCCTCGAACTCCCCGCAGCGGCCCTTCCAGGACACGAGGCCCCGGTCTCCGCCCGGCATGTCGCCGGCGTTGAAGTTCAGCCCGCTCAGCTGCACCCCCGCGTCCCGGATCG
Source organism: Kocuria sp. CPCC 205231 (assembly GCF_040980965.1). NCBI lineage: Bacteria > Bacillati > Actinomycetota > Actinomycetes > Micrococcales > Micrococcaceae > Kocuria > Kocuria sp. CPCC 205231. The sequence continues at coordinate 29,274 of NZ_JAVKPP010000021.1, forward strand.
CATCCACGAAGGCGTCGACGTCGCGGTCCGCGGGCACGGACTCCGCGAAGGGCCACCAGAACTCGACCGCGTCGAAGCCGGCGGCCTTGGCGGCCGCGGGGCGCTCGAGCAGGGGCAGGTCGGTGAGAAGGATGGAGCAGTTCACGGTGTAGGACATCTGGATCCTCCTGGTGCGGACGGGACCGCCACATATTTCGGGATGTGGAATTCAACTTCTGTCTTGTGAAACAGCGTACGGTCCCCTGTGACGCAGGTCAATCCCTGATTGGAAGAATTATTTCAGGATGTGGAAACTTTGGAGTGTGGTCCGAGGGCATGGAAGGACCCCGTGCCGCCGCGGTGGCAGGGCGGCACGGGGTCCGGTCGGTGGGGACGGGATCGCCGTCCGGTCAGTGCAGCTTCATCTGCCGGTTGACGTCCTTGTAGAGGAGGTACCGGAACCGGCCGGGACCGCCTGCGTAGCAGGCCTGGGGGCAGAACGCCCGCAGCCACATGAAGTCGCCGGCCTCGACCTCGACCCAGTCCTGGTTGAGCCGGTAGACGGCCTTGCCCTCGAGGACGTAGAGCCCGTGCTCCATGACGTGGGTCTCGGCGAAGGGGATCACCGCCCCCGGCTCGAAGGTCACGATCGTCACGTGCATGTCGTACCGGACGTCGTCCGGGTCGACGAAGCGCGTGGTCGCCCACTTGCCGTCGGTCCCCGGCATGGCCGTCGGCTCGACCTCCTGCTCGTTGGTGACGAACGGCTCCGGCACCTCGATGCCCTGCACGTACTCGTAGGCCTTGCGGATCCAGTGCAGGCGGGCGGGCTCGCCGCCGCGGTTGCGCACGGTCCACTCGCACTCCGGCGGCAGGAACGCGTAGCCGCCGGGGACGAGCTCGTGCTCCTCGCCGTCGACGGTCAGGACGAGCGCCCCCTCCATGAGGAAGAGCACGCCCTCCACGCCGGCCTCCGTCTCGGGCCGGTCGCTGCCGCCGCCGGGGCCGACCTCCACGATGTACTGCGAGAAGGTCTCCGCGAAGCCGGACAGGGGCCGGGCGAGCACCCAGACCCGGGTGTCCTCCCAGAACGGGAGCCGGCTGGTGACGATGTCCCGCATGGTCCCGCGCGGGATCACCGCGTAGGCCTCCGTGAACATCGCCCGGTCCGTGAGCAGCTGGGTCTGGTCGGGGTGGCCGCCGTGCGGTGCGTGGTAGGTGGTCTCGGTCATCTGAAGTCGCCTCCGGTGGTCGATGCGGCCGGTGCCGCGGCCTTGGGGTGGGCCAGGGAGAAGAGCTCGTGCTCGCCGATGCCGGCGCTCTCCTCGAGCTCCTCCCCGGAGATCGCGCCGCACAGCACGCCGCGGTGGACGAAGCGGGCCAGGGCGCGGGCGGTGGCCGGTTCGTCCATGATCTCCGACTCGATGCCGTGCACGTAGTTCTTCAGCCGCAGCGCCGCCGCAGGGAAGCCCTCGCGGTAGAAGAAGTACGTGGCCAGGTAGCGGGTGGGCAGCTGGTGCGCGTGCAGGTCCCATCCCTGGTAGTAGCCCCGCTCCAGGGAGCGGCGCACCAGACGGGCGTGCAGCCGCCAGGCGGCCAGCTTCTGCCGGTCGCTCCCGGTGGGCAGGATGTTCGTGGAGCCGTCGGACAGCCGCACCCCGGTGCCGGCCACGGCGACCTGCATGACGGCCTTGGCGTGGTCGGCGGCCGGGTGCTCCATGGACTGGTACTGGGCGGCGATCTGCAGGGAGTCGGAATAGTCGTAGGTCCCGTAGTGCAGGGCCTCGACCCGTCCGCCCGTCCGGTGGAGCATCGCCGGGATGGGACAGGTGCCGTCGGTCCCCAGGATCATCGGGGCCGTCTCCATCTGCACCTCGAACCGCAGCCGCCCCGCCGGCAGCCCGAGGCCCGCCTCGAGCTGTTCGCAGGCCTCGACCATGACGTCGACCTGCTCCGTGGTGCTCACCTTGGGCAGGGTGAGGACGAGGCCGCGGGGGAGGCCGTCCTCGCTGTGCCCGGCCTCCCGCAGCCCGCCCTCGCGCACCAAAGTGGTGACGAACAGGTCGAGCGTGCGCAGGCCGCGGTCCCGGGTGGCGGCCTCGAAGCACTTGAAGCGGATCCCGATGTACGGCGGCGCGGTGCCCTCCCGGACGGCCAGGGCCACGGTGCGCGCCGCGCGCACGGCCCACTCGTCCTCCTCCTGGTCCCCGCGGTCGCCGAAACCGTCCTCGAAGTCCAGGCGGACGTCCTCGATGGGCTCGGTGGCGAGCTTGTGCTCGACCGCTCGCGCCACCCGGTCGACCAGACCCGGGTCGCCACCCTCGGGGGCCACCTGCTCCGCGAGGGAGGCCGCCCCGAGCCCGGCCACGGACTGGGCGGCGCGCTCTCCCCACTGCCGGGCGGTCTCCGGGGTGAAGCTGTCGGCGGGGAGGTAGACGGTGTGCACGGGCTGGCGTGTACCGGGGTCCCCCGGGTAGGACCGCTGGAGCAGCGCGTCGGTGCCGGCCAGCCGCTCCGCTGCGCGCTGCCGGAAGGCCGTGCCCAGCGTCCCGGTGTCCAGGTCGCCGGCGCTCACTTCGTGGCCACCCGGTCGCGGTCGGACTGCTCGAGCAGCTCGTAGGCGGGCAGGGTGAGGAAGTCGACGTAGTCCTCGCCCAGCACCAGATCGGCGATCAGGGCGGCCGCCGGCTCGAAGTGCGCCTCGTAGGACTGCGGGTCGACCTCCTCGCGCAGGACCTCCTTCTGCCGCTGGAGCTCCTCGGCCACGAGCTCGCGGGTCGCGGTGTTCCCGGTGTCCTCGTAGACCACGCCGTTGCGGATCTGCTGCCAGATCTGCGAGCGGGAGATCTCGGCGGTCGCGGCGTCCTCCATGAGGTTGTGGATGGCCACGGCCCCGTTGCCGGAGAGCCACACGGCGGTGTAGCGGATCGCCACGTAGAGGTTGGCCGCGAGCTCCTTCTGGGTGCTCACCCGCCCGGCGCTGGCGACGTCGAGCAGCTGCTCGGCGCTCACCCGCACGTCCTCGCGCAGCCGGTCCACCTGGTTGGGCCTCTCGCCGAGGACCCCGTCGAAGACCTCGCGGCAGGTGGGCACCAGGTCCGGGTGGGCCACCCAGGAGCCGTCGAAGCCGTCGTCGGCCTCGCGGGTCTTGTCCGCGCGCACCTTGGCGAACGCGGCCTCGGTGGCCTCCTGGTCCCGGCGGTTGGGGATCACCGCGGCCATGCCGCCCATCGCGAAGGCCCCGCGGCGGTGACAGGTCCGCACGAGCAGCTCGGTGTAGGCCCGCATCAGCGGGGCCGTCATGGTGATGGTGGAGCGGTCCGCCAGGACGAACTTCTCGCCGGCGTCCCGGAAGTACTTGATGATGCTGAACAGGTAGTCCCAGCGTCCCGCGTTGAGCCCCGAGGCGTGCTCGCGCAGCTCCCAGAGGATCTCGTCCATCTGGAACGCCGCGGGGATCGTCTCGATGAGCACGGTCGCCCGGACGGTGCCGTGCTCGATGCCCAGGTGCTCCTCGGCGAACGTGAACACGTCGTTCCACAGCCGGGCCTCGAGGTGGGACTCCAGCTTCGGCAGGTAGTAGTACGGTCCGTGCCCGTTTGCCAGCAGGAGCTTCGCGGTGTGGAAGAAGTGCAGGCCGAAGTCCACCAGTGCGCCGGAGGCCGGCTGCCCGTCCACCGTGACGTTGTGCTCGGGCAGGTGCCAGCCGCGGGGCCGGGTGACCACCACGGCGAGCGGGGCGTCCTGGCGCAGGGCGTACTGCTTGCCCTCCGGGGACGTGTGGCTCAGGGTGCCCCGGGCGGCGTCGCGCAGGTTGAGGACGCCGTCCACCTGGTTGTGCCAGGTGGGACTCGAGGCGTCCTCGAGATCGGCCAGCCACACCTTGGCCCCGGAGTTCAGCGCGTTGATCGCCATCTTGGCCGGCGAGGCGGGCCCGGTCATCTCGACCCGGCGGTCCTGCAGGGCCGGCGGCGCCGGGGCGACCGTCCAGTCCCCCTCGCGGATCTCCCGGGTCTCCGGGAGGAAGTCCAGGGTGCCGGTCTCGGCGGCCCGGCGGCGGTTCTGCTCCCGGGCGCCGAGCAGCTCGGCGCGGCGGTCGGCGAAGTGGTGGTGCAGGGCCTCCACGAAGGAGAGGGCCTCGGCGGTGAGGATCTCGCTCGCGCGGTCCAGGCCGGCGGGGGTGGTGAACTCGATGGCCATGGTGGTCTCCGTTCGGTGCTGGGTTCGGTGGGCGTCGCCGCCCGTGGTGCCGGGCGGCGACGCCCGGTGGTGCGGACTCGGTGCCGCGCTGCTAGCGGGCGGCCACCGGTGCGAGCTGACGGGTGTCCTGCTGGGCCGCCTGCTGCACGGCCTCGGCCACGGCCGGTGCCACGTGCTGGTCGAAGACACTGGGGACGATGTAGCTCGCGTTGAGCTCGTCCTCGGCCACGCAGTCGGCGATGGCCTGTGCGGCGGCGACCAGCATGTCGGTGGTGATGTCGGATGCCCCGGCGTCGAGCAGGCCGCGGAACAGGCCCGGGAAGGCCAGGACGTTGTTGATCTGGTTCGGGAAGTCCGAGCGGCCGGTCGCGACCACCGCGGCGTGCTCCGCGGCGACGCCCGGATCGATCTCGGGGTCGGGGTTGGCCATGGCGAAGACGATCGCGCGGTCGTTCATGGCGGCCACGTCGGCCCCGTCGAGCAGGTCGGGGGCGGAGACGCCGATGAAGACGTCGCTGCCCACCACGGCCTCCTTGAGCGAGCCGGAGAACCCGGTCTCGTTGGTGTTCTCGGCGATCCACTGCCGGTGCGGGTCGTCGTAGCTCTCCCCGCGGCGGATGGCGCCCTTGCGGGAGCAGGCGATGATGTCCTGCACCCCCTGGGCCTTGAGGAGCTGGATGATGGCGTGCCCTGCGGCGCCCACCCCGGAGACCACGACCTTGATGTCGCCGATCTGCTTGTCCACCACGCGCAGGGCGTTGAACAGCGCGGCCAGGGCCACGATCGCGGTGCCGTGCTGGTCGTCGTGGAAGACCGGGATGTCGAGCTCCTCGCGGAGCCGGGCCTCGATCTCGAAGCAGCGCGGGGCCGCGATGTCCTCGAGGTTGATCCCGCCGTAGACGGGTGCCATGGCCTTGACGATGCGCACGATCTCGTCGGTGTCCGTCGTGTCGAGGCAGACCGGCCACGCGTCCACGCCGGCGAACGCCTTGAACAGGGCGGCCTTGCCCTCCATGACCGGCAGGGCGGCGGCGGGGCCGATGTCGCCCAGGCCGAGCACCGCGGTGCCGTCGGTGACCACGGCCACCGTGTTGCGCTTGATCGTCAGCCGCCGGGCGTCCTCGGGGTTGTCGTGGATGGCCATGCAGACCCGGGCCACGCCGGGGGTGTAGGCGCGGGAGAGGTCGTCACGGTTGCGCAGCGAGACACGGGGGGTGACCTCGATCTTGCCGCCGAGGTGGATCAGGAACGTGCGGTCGCTGATCTTGCGCACCTGGACGCCGTCGAGCGCCTCGAGGGAGTCGCGCACCTCGTCGCGGTGGGAGGCGTCGGAGACGTTGCAGCTGACGTCGACGACGACGTGGTCTGCGTGGGACTCCACGATGTCGAGGGCGGTCACGGCCGCGCCGGCCCGAGCGGCGGCGGTGGCGAGCTCGCTGGTGACGGTGAGGCCTGCCGGGGCCTCCACACGCAGGATCATCGAGTATCCGGGACTGGGCGTGGCCATGGTTCCTCCAAGGGCTGTGGTGCGACCATTTCAGTCGCATCGTGGAATGAAACTTTCGTATTATGGATATTATGGGAGCCAGCCGAGGTTGGCAAGGATCTTTCGTGACACCTGTCACGGATCCGGCCGCCGAGATCTCGCCCGGCGCACGAGGCGGCCGGGCTGTACCGACGGGAGATGGCCATGACCACGACGACCACACGAGCCGGTTCGGGCGGGGTGCAATCGGTGGAACGCGTTTTCGAGCTCCTCGAGGTGATCACCGCGGCCGGTGGGGAGATGTCGCTCAGCGAGCTCTCCGCCGCCGTGAAGCTTCCGCTGCCCACCATCCACCGGCTGCTGCGCACGCTGGTGCCCTCCGGCTACGTCCGTCAGCTCCCCAACCGCAACTACGCGCTGGGGCCGCGGCTGATCCTGCTGGGGGAGGCCGCCGGGCGGCAGTTCGGTTCGGCGGCCCGTTCGCGTCTGGACGAGCTGGTGGCCGAGCTCGGCGAGTCGGCGAACATGGCCGTGCTCGACGGCCAGGAGGTCGTCTACATCGCCCAGGCCCAGTCCAACCGGTCCATGCGCATGTTCACGGAGGTGGGCCGCCGGGCCGACACCCACGACACCGGTGTGGGCAAGGCCATGCTCGCCACCCTGCCGGACGAACGGGTCCGTGCCATCGTGGGCGCGGCGGGCATGGCCACGCCCACGCCCAAGAGCATCGGGACCCTCGAGGAGCTCTTCGCGGACCTCGACCGGATCCGGGAGCGCGGCTACGCGATCGACGACGAGGAGACCGAGCTCGGCGTGCGCTGCTACGCGATGGCCGTGCCCGGGGCGCCGACCCCCACGGCGATCTCCGTCTCCGGACCGGTGTCCCGGGTGGACGAGGAGTTCGGCCGCCGGGCCGTGCCCGTGCTGCGCCGGGCGGCCGAGGCGATCGCCGCCGAGCTGATGCCCGTCAAGGCCTGACTTCGGGGCGCGACGACGACGCCCGCCGGCCCCCGAGGGGCCGGCGGGCTTCGCTGTCGGAGGCGGGTGCGGGATCAGGCGTCGCCGCCCGCGTTGCCGGTGGTGCCGGCGGTGACGTCGTCCAGGCGGTAGCGCTCGACGGCCTGGGTCGGGGCCGCGGTGTCCACCTCGCCGCGGTCGGCGAGCATCTGCAGCGCCCGCACCACGATGGAGTGCACGTCGATCCCGAACCAGCGCCGGGCCGCGGCGCGGGTGTCCGAGAAGCCGAAGTCGTCGGCGCCCAGGGTGGCGAAGTCGTTCGGCAGGTACTGCCGGATCCGGTCCGGCAGCTCCGAGACGAAGTCCGTGGAGGCGATGACGGGCCCTTCCGCCCCGGCGAGCTGCTGGGTCACGAAGGGCACGCGGCGCGGTGCTGCCGGGTTGCGGAACGCCTCCTGCTCGGCGGCCAGGCCGTCGCGGCGCAGCTCGTTCCAGGAGGTCACCGACCACACGTCCGCGGAGACCCCCCACTCCTCGGCCAGGACCTGCTGGGCCTGGAGCGCCCACGGCACCGACACGCCCGAGCCGAGCAGCTGGACCTTGGGACCGGGGTGCGCGGAGCGGGCGATGCGGTGGATGCCGCCCAGGATGCCCTCGACGTCGACGTCCTCCGGCTCGGCCGGCTGCTGGTACGGCTCGTTGTAGACCGTCAGGTAGTACATGACGTTCGGGTCCGCCGAGTCCGGGCCGTACATCTGCTCGATGCCGTGCCGGACGATGTGGGCGATCTCGTAGCCGTAGGCGGGGTCGTAGCTGCGGACCGCCGGGTTCGTGCCGGCGAGCACGGGGGAGTGGCCGTCGGCGTGCTGGAGGCCCTCGCCGGTCAGGGTCGTGCGCCCGGCGGTGGCCCCGATGATGAACCCGCGGGTCATCTGGTCGGCGGCGGCCCAGAAGGAGTCGCC
>NZ_JAVKPP010000022.1:0-32427 GCF_040980965.1 Kocuria sp. CPCC 205231
TAAGACCCGCAGCGCCGATGGTACTGCACCCGGAAGGGTGTGGGAGAGTAGGACACCGCCGGACCACACCACCAGGGTCGAGCCCCCGCACCACACGGTGCGGGGGCTCCCCACATTTAACGCCCACACCCAGCACGAGCTATACGGGACAGGCCCTCATCCCACGGTGAGGGCCTGTGCTCATCCTTGGGCCCCGCTGCCGCCGGCGAGCGAGCCGGACCCGCGATACGGCCGCCGCTCCACGGACCGACCGCTGTCCGTCACAGAAGCGCGGGACCGGCCGACAGCGGATAATGCGGGCATGGATGCGACCGACCATGAGTCCTTCACCCCGAGGGTGATCGAGCAGGACGAGCAGCCCACGGCGGTGGTGACGAGAACGGTGGCCATGGGCGAGCTGCGGGAGTTCTTCGACCGCGCCTTCGGCGAACTGGGACAGGCGATGTCCGACGGGGCGTTCGAGCCGACGGGTCCTCCGATGGCCGTCTACCACGGGGTTCCGGCGGGGACGGTGCACCTGGAGGTGGGTTTCCCGGTGCAGGGGGAGGTCTCCCCGAAGGGCGCAGTGGTGGCGGGCCGGCTGCCCGCCTCTCGCGTGGCGACGTCCGTGCACCGCGGCAACTACGACGACCTCGGGCGATCCTGGCAGCACCTGGCGGAGTGGGCGGGGCAGCAGGGGCTCGCCCTCGGCGACCGCATGTGGGAGGTCTACGTGACCGAGCCGCGGCCGGGGGACGACCCTGCCGACATGGTCACCGAGCTCTACTGGATGCTTCGTCCCTGATGTCCCGCGGGCCGCTCGGCCCACGGCCGGGGAAGGCCCCGTCGATCCCGCCGCCGAAGACGTACACGCCCGCCGCCTTGGCCTCCTCGATGACGGCGTGCGAGGCCTCCACCGCCGCCTCGAAATCCTCCTCGGGGACCACCATGGCCTCACTCGGGAACGAGATCAGGTACTTCGTCATGGAAGGGCTCCTCTGCTCCGGCGGCGCCGTCCCTCGGCTCCTCGGCGGGGCACCGCACGGGTGCCCCGCCCGATGATGGCTCCGACGCCGGACCTCGGGTCAAGGCGGAGCTTCGGGAACGATCCGCGGCATCCGGTCGAGGGGAGCCGTCCGAGCGGGCGCTGCGGGGCCCCGCCCCGCAGCGGATGGAGCCGGACGACTACCGAGCGGTGTGTGCGTCCGACAGCGTCAGCGCCGCCGGGTTCTCCTGTGCGGATCCGGTCGCGGTGTGCCGGCCGATGAGCTTGTTCATGACCACGGCGATGGCACCGTCCCCGGTCACGTTCGTCGCGGTGCCGAAGGAGTCGATGGCGATGTACGTGGCGATCATCAGGGCCACCGCGGTCTCGTCGAAGCCGAGCATGCCCTGGAGCAGACCCACGGCGGCCATGATCGCGCCGCCGGGAACGCCCGGGGCGGCGACCATCGTGATCCCCAGCATGAGGATGAAGCCCACGTAGGCCACGTCGTCGACGGGGGTGCCGGTGATGGTCATGACGGCCGTCGAGAACAGCACGATCTTCAGCGTGGACCCGGCGAGGTGGATCGTCGCGCTCAGCGGGATCACGAAGCCTGCCACGGACGGACGGACGCCGTTGGCCTCCGCGCACCTCAGGGTGACCGGGATGGTCGCGGCGGAGGACGACGTGCCCAGCGCTGTGGCGTAGGCCGGCAGCATGTTCTTCAGCAGGGTCGCGGGGTTGCGGCCCACGTAGATCCCCGCGACGACGTACTGGGCGACGAGCAGCACGACGGACAGGGCCAGGGCGACGAGCACCACCTTCGAGAAGGTGGCGACGACCACCAGGATCTGTCCGTTCATGGTGAGGCCCATGAACATCCCGAAGATGTAGAGGGGCAGCAGCGGGATGATGACCAGCTCCACGATGCGCATGATGATCCGGCGCAGGTCGTCCATGCTCCGGTGGAGGGTGTCACCCGGTATGAGGGTGATGCCCACCCCCAGGCAGAAGGCCAGGAGAAGCGCTGTCATGACGCCGAACACGGGTTCCATCTCGAGCGTGAAGAAGCCGGCGAGGGCGCTCTCCTCCGGGTTGGCCAGGGCGTCGACGTCTCGCTCCCCGGCCAGCAGCCACGGGTATCCGGCGCGGGCGACGGCGAAGGCCAGCAGACCGGAGAGGACGGTGGAGGCGTACGCGATGGCGGCGGTCACGCCGAGCCACTTGCCGGCCCCTCTGCCGAGGTCGCCGATGGCCGGGGTGACGAGACCGACGATCAGCAGCGGGACGATGAAGCCGAGGAAAGCGCTGAAGAGGCCGTTGAACGTCAGGAAGACTCGGGCGAGCGGTTCGGGAAAGAACAGACCGCAGGCGACGCCCAGGACGATGCCGAGCAGCACGCGCACCAGGAGGTGGGACGTGAGGGGTTTTTTGGACATGAGCCCATCATCCGACGAGGGAGCGGCCGGGGACGAATCGGGACAGAGGGTCGTCGGACCTGCTTATACAATGGGAACGATCATCATGGCGGACCGTTCTCCGGCCACCGCCGACATCCACGAGAGCCGACCGGCACCGCGTCGGCACAGAGGAGCGGTACGTGTCCGAGTCTTTCCAGCACGGGTCCCGGGACGAGCGTCGGAACGGACATTCCGGCGACCGCCGGTCCGGCGGAGGAGCCGGGCGCGAGGGCGACCGGTCCGGCGCCCAGCCCCGACGCCGTTTCGACGAGGGGCAGCGCGGTCCGGCTCGCGACGGCGAGGCGCGCGGACGCAACTCCCAGGACCGCGGAGCCGCCGACCGGCCCGGCCGCGACCGTCAGGACGACCGTCGTGGCGGGTACGCGCCGCGAGGCGACCGGCGGGACGACCGGCAAGGTGATCGTCGCGGAGGCTACAGCGACGACCGCCGGCGTGATGACCGTCAGGGTGAGCGGGGGCCGCGTCGTGAGGGCGAGGGCTACCGCGGTCGCCGCGACGACCGCCAGGACGAGCGTCGCGGTGGCTACGCCCCGCGCGGTGACCGGCGCGATGACCGGCAGGACGACCGTCGTGGCGGGTACGCCCCGCGCGGTGACCGGCGCGATGACCGGCAGGGTGAGCGGGGGCCGCGCCGGGAGGGCGAGGGCTACCGCGGTCGCCGCGACGACCGCCAGGACGACCGTCGCGGTGGCTACGCCCCGCGAGGCGACCGGCGCGATGACCGGCAGGACGACCGTCGTGGCGGGTACGCCCCCCGCGGTGACCGGCGTGACGACCGGCAGGGTGAGCGGGGGCCGCGCCGGGAGGGCGAGGGCTACCGCGGTCGCCGCGATGACCGGCAGGACGAGCGTCGTGGCGGGTACGCCCCGCGAGGTGACCGGCGGGACGACCGGCAAGGTGACCGTCGCGGAGGCCACGGCGACGACCGCCGCGGCGGGTACGCGCCGCGAGGTGACCGACGCGGCGGGTTCCCGGACCGCGACGAGGGCTACCGGGGCCGGCGTGACGACCGGGACGACGTCTCGACCCACCGTCACCGGGCGCCCGAGGTGGACGAGGACATCACGGGCCGTGAGCTCGACAAGCCGACCCGTGCCCAGCTGGGGGCGCTCGAGCCGCGCAACGCCGAGGCCGTCGCGAAGCACCTGGTCATGGCCGGGCGCTACCTCTTCGACGTCCCCGAGCTCGCGCTGGAGCACGCGCAGGCGGCGGGACGGCGCGGCGGCCGCATCGCCGCCGTGCGGGAGGCGACCGGCGTCGCGGCGTACGAGGCGGGTGACTACGCACTGGCGCTCAAGGAGCTGCGCACGTTCCGCCGGATGACCGGAGCCGACATCCACCTGCCCCTGATGGTCGACTGCGAGCGGGCCCTCGGACGCCTGGACAAGGCTGTGGAGCTCGCGACGTCGGAGGCCGTGCAGTCGCTCGAGCCCAGCGAGAAGGTGGAACTGGCCATCGTGCTGGCCGGCATGCGCCGGGACCAGGGGGACGCCCAGGGTGCGGTGGACGCGCTGACCATTCCGCAGCTGGACAGGAACCGGGGCTTCCCCTACAGCCCCCGGCTGTTCCGCGCCTACGCCGAGGCCCTGCGGGGCGTCGGCAGGGACCGCGAGGCCCTGACCTGGGACCGGCAGGCCGTGGTGGCCGAGGCCGCCCTCGGGACGGGGCAGTTCGCCGAGCCGGAGATCGTCGACTTCGACGACGAGGAGGAGACCGAGCAGGTGCCGGCCGGCGGCGTCGTCCTGGCCGACGCCGAGGACACGGCCCAGGACCCGACCTCGGACCCGGCGGACGCACCGGCCGCAGACGCGGTCGAGGCCTCCGGCGACAATCCGGGCCTCGACCCCGACGGCGGGGCGGACGACGAGAGCGAGGACGTGCTCGACGAGGGCACCGAGGAGGAACCGGACCTGGATCCGGACGACGAGGCGGAGGGCTCGGAGCACGACCTGGACCCGGACGACGACTTCGAGGGCGGCTCCGAGGCCGACCTCGACCCGGACGACGACGAGGATCTCACCGACCTCGACGGCGACGACGCGAGTGACGACGAGCGTGACGAGGCGAGCGACGGCACGGACGGCGGCCCGCGGCGTGGCTGAGCGGCTGCTCGACCGGTACGACGCCGTCCTGAGCGATCTGGACGGCGTCGTCTACGCCGGCCCGCACGCCATCCCCGGCGCACCGGAGGTCCTCCGCCGGATCTCCGAGGACGGCGTGCCCGTGGTGTTCGTGACGAACAACGCCTCGCGCTCCGTCGCGACGGTCGCCGAGCACCTGACGGACCTGGGCGTACCCACGGGCCCGGACGGCGTGGTGAGCGCCGCGCAGGCGGGAGCCGAGCTCCTGGCGCAGCGGGTCCCGGCCGGCACCGCGGTGCTCGTCACCGGTTCCCAGGCCCTGGCCGACGTCGTCGCGGAGGCCGGGCTGGTCCCGGTCCGCGCCCAGTCCGACGAGCCCCGCGCCGTGATCCAGGGCTTCGACCCCGGCCTGGGCTGGGCCGAGCTGGCCGAGGCCGCGTACACGCTGGCCGACCCGGACGTGCTGTGGGTCGCGACCAACACCGACCGCACCATTCCGCAGGCCCGCGGTCTGGCGCCCGGCAACGGCACGCTCGTGGCCGCCGTGGCGGCCACGACGGCGCGGCCGCCGGTCGTGGCCGGCAAGCCGGAGGCCCCCATCTTCCGCACCGCCGCCGAGCGGGCGGGCAGCGCCCGGCCCGTGGTGCTGGGGGACCGGCTGGACACCGACATCCGGGGCGGCAACGCCGCCGGCTTCGCGACGATCGCGGTCCTCACGGGGGTGGACACCGTGCACACGATCCTCGCCGCGTGCAGCGCGGAGCGCCCGGACCACGTCGTCGGGACCCTGCACGCGCTCTTCGAGCCGTATCCCGAGGTCGAGGTCTCGTCCTCCGCCGGAGCGCACTCCGCGCGCTGCGGAGCGGCGGAGGCCGAGACCGACGGCACGCGGCTGCGGATCCGCGGCGCCCAGGACGACCTCGACGCCTGGCGGGCCGCGTGCGCGGCCTGGTGGGCGGCGCACCCCGACACCGACGTCCCCGTGGTCCCGGACCCCGAGTGGGAGGCGGGCGAGTGACCGGGGGCGCCGGGGCGCAGCGCCCGGCCGGGGACGACGGCGCAGCCCTGCGCCCGACCGGTCACGCCCGGGTGGACGCCGTGCTGGACCGTGCCGGTGAGCTGGAGGCGCTGCCGGTCGCGGAGCACCCCGGCCGCTACGACGAGCTGCACGCGGCACTCGTCGCCGAGCTCGACGCCGAGCCCGGCACGGTCCCCGCCGGCCTCGTGCCGCGACCCGGCACCGGACAGGAGGAGGCGGCGCACCGGTGAGCTCCCGTCTCGACCAGGAGCTGACCGCGCGGGCGCTGGCCCGCTCCCGCACGGTCGCCGCCCGGTGGATCGGCGAGGGCCGTGTCCTCGTGAACGGCCGCCCCGCGACCAAGCCCTCCGTCCGGGTCGGCCCCGAGGACCTGCTGGAGGTCCGGCCCGCGGACGTCCCGGACTACGTCAGCCGGGCCGGGCACAAGCTCGCCGGAGCGCTCGCGGCCTTCCCGGCCATCGGCGTGGGGGGCAAGCGGTGCCTCGACGCCGGCGCCTCGACGGGCGGGTTCACCGACGTGCTGCTGCGACGGGGCGCCCGGGAGGTGGTCGCCGTGGACGTGGGCCACGACCAGCTCGACCCCTCGCTCCGGGCCGACCCCCGGGTGCGGGTGCTGGAGGGCATGAACGTGCGCTGGATGCGCCCCGAGGACATCGGCGGCCCGGCGGAGCTCACGGTCTGCGACCTGTCCTTCATCTCGCTCACCCTGGTCCTGGAGCCGCTGGCGGCGGCCACGGTGCCGGGCGGTGACCTCGTGCTCATGGTCAAGCCGCAGTTCGAGGTTGGTGCCGAGCGCCTCGCGCGCACGGGGGTGGTCACGAGCGAGCAGGAGCGGGCCCGGGCCGTCGAGGCCGTGGCCGCCGCCGCCCGGGCCCACGGACTGTCGGTCCGGGGCCGGGAGCGCAGCCCGCTGCCGGGCCAGGACGGCAACCACGAGTTCTTCCTGTGGTGCCGCCGGGACCAGCCGTCCTGACTGTCCCCGCCCTCGCGTAGGGTGGTGAGCGGTGCCCGGTCCGCGGGCACGGCGTGCGCCACGGGCCGGTCCCGGTCCTGACGACGCCCGCGCGCACCGAGCAGTCGAGAACGGGAGGACCCGGTGAGCAGAAAGATCCTGGTCATGGCCCACATGGGCCGGCAAGAGGCCAAGGACGCCGCCCGCGACTCCTGTCTCCAGCTGCACGAGGCCGGCCTGGTGCCGGTGATCTCGCGGGCGGACCTCGAGGCGCTCCAGGAGGACGCGGAGCCGCTCGCGCCCGTGGAGGTCATCGAGGAGGACGTCTCCCTGCGGGAGATCGAGCTCGTCATGGTGCTCGGCGGGGACGGGTCCATCCTGCGCGCCGCCGAACTGGTGCGCAGCGTTGACACCCCGCTGCTCGGGGTCAACCTGGGCCACGTGGGCTTCCTCGCCGAGAGCGAGCGCTCCGACCTGCGCGAGTCCGTGGAGGCCATCGTGGACGGGCGCTACACGGTGGAGCAGCGCATGACGATCGACGTCACCGTGTGGCAGGGCGAGAAGAAGGTCCTGCACACCTGGGCGCTGAACGAGGCCTCGGTGGAGAAGGGCGACCGCGAGAAGATGGTCGAGGTGGTCATCGAGGTGGACCGCCGGCCGCTGAGCACCTTCGGGTGCGACGGTGTGGTCCTCGCCACCCCGACCGGATCCACCGCCTACGCGTTCTCCGCAGGCGGGCCCGTGGTGTGGCCAGAGGTCGAGGCGCTGCTCATGGTGCCCCTCAGCGCCCACGCCCTGTTCTCCCGGCCCCTGGTCATCTCCCCGAACTCCATGATGGCCGTCGAGGTCCTCACCCGCACCGACGCCCGCGGCGTGCTGTGGTGCGACGGCCGCCGGACCACCGAGCTGCCGCCGGGCTCCCGGATCGAGGTGGTGCGCTCCCCGAAGGCGGTCAATCTCGCGCGGATGCACCTCACCCCCTTCTCGGAGCGGCTCGTGCGGAAGTTCGAGCTGCCCACGAGCGGCTGGCGGGGGCCGGTGCCCCCGCACGAGGCGGCCGCGGCGCGGACCACGGCCCTGCCCGTCGTCCGCGGCGACGAGGCGCAGGAGCAGCAGAAGTCCACCGTCGGGCACGAGATGCCGCACGAGCCGGACGCCCCGGCGCCCACCGTACCCACGACGAGTCCGGGGAGGCCGGCTGAATGATCGAGGAGATCCGCATCCACGACCTCGGGGTCATCACCGACGCCGTGCTGCCCCTCGGCCCGGGGCTGAGCATCCTCTCCGGTGAGACCGGCGCGGGCAAGACCATGGTGGTGACCGCCCTCGGGATGCTGCTGGGCAACCGCTCCGACGCCGGCGCCGTGCGCTCCGGGGCGCCCAAGGCCGTCGCCGAGGCCGTCGTGCGGGTGCCGGCCGGCCATCCCGCCGCGGTCCTCGTCGAGGACGCCGGCGGCGCGGTCGACGTCGAGGCCGTCGGGGACGCCGAGGAGGCCCTCGTCACCGTCGCGCGGACGGTGACCGCGGAGGGGCGCAGCCGCGCCCACGTCGGTGGCCGCTCCGCTCCCGTGGGCACCCTCTCCGCGGTGGGCCAGACCCTGGTGGCGGTGCACGGCCAGTCCGACCAGCTGCGGCTGAGGTCCCCGGCCGCCCAGCGCCACGCCCTGGACCAGTACGCGGGGGAGGAGCTGGCCGCCGAGCTGCGCCGCTACCGGGAGCGCCTCGCCGAGTACCGCTCCGTGCAGCAGACCCTGCGCGAGGTCACCGAGCACGGCCGCGAACGCGCCCTCGAGGCGCAGAGTCTGCAGGGCGCCCTCGAGGAGATCGACGCCGTGGACCCTCAGCCCGGCGAGGACGAGCGCCTCGACCAGGAGAGCCAGAAGCTGACCAACCTCGAGCAGCTGCGCGCCGCCGCCCTCACGGCCCACGCCGCTCTGAGCGGCGGGGAGTTCGCCGACGCCGACACCCCGGACGCGACCGCCCTCGTGGCGGCGGCGCACCGGGCCCTGGAGCAGGAGGCCGGCTCCGACCGTGATCTCGAGGAGCTGTCGGGGCGGGTCGCCGAGCTGGCCGTGCTCGTCAACGACATCGCCGCGGACCTCTCGGGATACGCCTCGGGGCTCGACGACGAGGGCCCCGCCCGCCTGGCCGAGGTGGAGTCCCGGCGGGCCAAGCTCAAGTCCCTGACCCGCAAGTACGGCGCCACCGTGGACGAGGTCCTCGACTGGGCGGGGCGCTCGCGGGCGCGCCTCGACGAGCTGACGGACGACCCTGCGCGGGAGCAGGAGCTCCGGGCGCGGCTCGAGCAGCTGCACGCCGAGCTGAGCGAGCTGGCCGCGCGGATGACCGAACGGCGCCGGGACGCCGCCCACCGGCTCTCCGGGGCCGTCAGCTCCGAGCTCACGGCGCTGGCCATGCCCAACGCCTCCCTCGTCATCGAGGTCGAGCCCACCGAGGAGTTCTCCGGCCACGGGAGGGACGAGATCTCGTTCCTCCTCAGACCGCACGCCGCCGCCGCGCCCCGGCCCCTCGGCAAGGGCGCCTCCGGCGGTGAGCTGTCCCGTCTCATGCTCGCCATCGAGGTGGTCCTCGCCGCCGTGGACCCCGTGCCCACCTTCGTCTTCGACGAGGTGGACTCGGGGGTGGGCGGCAAGGCCGCCGTGGAGATCGGCCGCCGGCTGAAGATGCTCGCCCAGCACGTCCAGGTCCTCGTGGTGACGCACCTGCCGCAGGTCGCGGCGTTCGCCGACCAGCACATCCTCGTCACCAAGAGCACGGACGCCACGGTCAGCGACGTGCGCGTGCTCGACACGGAGGAGCGCGTGGTGGAGCTCGCCCGCATGCTCGCCGGCCACGAGGACTCCGCGGCGGCCCGTGAGCACGCCCGGGAGCTCGTCCGTGGCGCGGTGCTCTGAGGTGCCGCCGCCCGGTGATCCCCAGCACGCAACCGACGTCCTGAGCGGACAAGAATGATAGGGTCGAATTCCGTGGTGAATGCAAACGAAGCCGCCCACGAGGCCGGCGCACAGCAGACCGAAAACCAGCGACCGGGCAAGGTGACCCGCCAGATCTTCGTGACGGGCGGCGTGGCCTCCTCCCTCGGCAAGGGCCTGACGGCCTCGTCCCTCGGGATGCTGCTGCGGGCGCGCGGGCTCTCCGTGACGATGCAGAAGCTGGATCCGTACCTCAACGTCGATCCGGGCACCATGAACCCCTTCCAGCACGGCGAGGTCTTCGTGACCGACGACGGGGCGGAGACCGACCTCGACATCGGCCACTACGAGCGGTTCCTCGACGAGAACCTCGACGCCTCGGCGAACGTGACCACCGGACAGGTGTACTCCACGGTCATCGCCAAGGAGCGCCGCGGCGAGTACCTCGGGGACACCGTCCAGGTCATCCCCCACATCACCGACGAGCTGAAGAACCGCATGCGCCGCCGCGCGCAGGGCGACGACCAGCCGGACATCATCATCACCGAGATCGGCGGCACGGTCGGCGACATCGAGTCCCAGCCGTTCCTCGAGGCCGCGCGGCAGGTCCGCCAGGACGTCGGCCGCCGCAACGTGTTCTACCTGCACGTCTCCCTGATCCCGTACATCGGTCCTTCGGGCGAGCTGAAGACCAAGCCGACCCAGCACTCCGTGGCGGCGCTGCGCGGGCTCGGCATCCAGCCGGACGCGCTGGTGCTGCGCTCCGACCGGCAGGTGCCGGACACGATGCTGCGCAAGATCGGCAACGCCTGCGACGTCGACCACGACGCCGTGATCTCCTGCCCCGACGCCCCGAGCATCTACGACATCCCCCGGACCCTGCACAGCCAGGGGCTCGACACCTACATCCTCGACTACCTGGGGCTGGACTACCGGGACGCGGACCTGGCGCAGTGGGAGCGGCTGCTCAAGGCCGTGCACGAGCCCTCCCACTTCGTCACGGTGGCCATGGTCGGGAAGTACATCGACCTGCCGGACGCCTACCTGTCGGTCTCCGAGGCCCTGCGGGCCGGCGGCTTCGCCAACGACGCCCGCGTGAAGATCAAGTGGGTGGCCTCGGACCTGTGCGAGACGCCGGAGGGCGCCCAGCGCGAGCTCGGCGACGTCGACGCGATCTGCGTCCCCGGGGGCTTCGGCATCCGCGGCATCGAGGGCAAGCTCGGCACCCTGCGCTTCGCCCGGGAGCACCGCATCCCGACCCTCGGGCTGTGCCTGGGCCTGCAGTGCATGGTCATCGAGTTCGCCCGCTCGGAGCTCGGCCTGGCGGGGGCCTCCTCGACCGAGTTCGAGCCGGAGACCGCCCACCCGGTCGTGGCGACCATGGACGAGCAGAAGCAGTTCGTCGAGGGTGCCGGTGACCTGGGCGGCACCATGCGGCTCGGCCTCTACGACGCGCAGCTGCGGCCCGGGTCCGTCGTGGCCGGCGCCTACGGCTCCACCGAGGTCAAGGAGCGCCACCGTCACCGCTACGAGGTCAACAACGAGTACCGGGAGCGCCTCGAGGAGGCGGGGCTCGTGATCTCCGGGACCTCTCCGGGCGGCACCCTCGTGGAGTTCGTGGAGCTGCCCGCTGACGTCCACCCGTACTACGTGGGCACCCAGGCGCACCCCGAGCTCATGTCCCGCCCGACCCGCCCGCACCCGCTGTTCGACGGGCTCGTCAAGGCGGCCCTCGAGCGCCGTCAGGCCGAGGGCCGCTGAGCCCCCGCCCGTCACCGCACGGGCGTCCCGGTGCAGGCGCCGGTCCTCGCGAGGACCGGCGCCTGCACCGTCTCCCCACCCGCACCCCGCCCGCCGCTCCCGTCGCCCCGCGACGGCGGCCGCTCCGAAAGGGACCCCATGGACATCCGCCACCTCGCACCCGAGGAGCTCTCCGACCAGCTCAGCGACCGCCGCACGGTGGCCTCCGAGACGGTCTACGAGGGCTTCATCTGGGACGTCCGGCGCGACGAGTTCGAGCTCGCCCGGGGGGAGGACCCGCTGCGGCGCGACTACATCACCCACCCCGGCGCCGTGTCCGTGCTCGTGCTCAACGACCGCGACGAGGTGTTCCTGATCAACCAGTACCGCCGGCCGGTCGGGATGACCATGTGGGAGATCCCCGCCGGCCTGCTCGACGTCGAGGGGGAGGACCCCGCCGTGGCGGCCCAGCGGGAGCTCGCGGAGGAGGCCGACCTGCGGGCCGAGCGCTGGGACGTGCTCGTGGACTTCCACAACAGCCCCGGTTCCTCCTCGGAGGCCAACCGGATCTTCCTGGCCCGTGGTCTCAGCGACGTCCCCGACCACGAGCTCCACGAGCGGGACGGCGAGGAGGCGGAGATCCACGGGGCGTGGGTCCCGCTCGACGGCGCGGTGCGGGCGGTGCTGGAGGGCCGGCTGAACTCGCCCGCCGCGGTGATCGGGGTCCTTGCCGCCCACGCCGCCCGGGCGGAGGGCTACCGGTCCCTGCGCCCGGCCGACGCCCCGTGGCCCGGTCACCCCGACCTCCGGTGACCGGCCTCCCCACCGGCGGGACGTCCGGGACCTCGCCCGGCGCCCCGTCCGGTGACCACCCCGGCGACGCGCTCGACCGCGCCCTGGAGCGCTATCTGCAGCACCTGGCCGTCGAACGGGGCCTGGCCGCCAACACGCTGGCCGCCTACCGCCGGGACCTGCGCCGCTACGCCGAGCACCTCCGCGAGCGGACGGACCCGCCCGTGACCACCCCGGAGGGCATCACCACCGGTCACGTGCGCGACTTCCTCCGGGACCTGTCCGCCGGGTCGCAGGACAGCGCGCCCCTGAGCACCCGCAGCGCCGCCCGCACCCTCGTCGCGGTCCGGGGCGCCCACCGGTTCTGGGTCCTCGAGGGGATGACGCGCACGGACCCCGCGGCCCCCGTCCAGCCGCCCACGCCCGGGATGCGCCTGCCCAAGGCCGTCCCGGTCGAGCAGGTCACCGCGCTGCTCGAGTCGACCGGCACCGACACCCCCCAGCAGCTGCGCGACCGGGCGCTGCTGGAGCTGCTCTACTCGACGGGCGCCCGGATCTCGGAGGCGACCGGCCTCGACGTCGACGACCTCTCCCGGGCCGTGCGCCGCAGCGGGGAACCGGAGGAGAGCGGAGCGGGGATGCCCTTCGTGCGGCTGTTCGGCAAGGGCGGCAAGGAACGGATGGTGCCGCTCGGCTCCTGGGCCGTGCGCGCCGTGGACGAGTGGCTCGTGCGGGGCCGGCCCGCGCTCGCCGCCCGGGGACGAGGCACCCCCGCGCTGTTCCTCAACGCCCGGGGCGAGCGGATCAGCCGCCAGACGGCGTGGACCACGGTGAAGAGCGCGGCGGAGCGGGTGGGCCTGGGCGACCGGATCACCCCGCACACGCTGCGCCACTCCTTCGCGACCCACCTCCTCGAGGGCGGCGCCGACCTGCGGGTCGTCCAGGAGCTGCTCGGCCACGCGTCGGTCAGCACCACCCAGGTCTACACCCTGGTGACCGTTGACTCCCTGCGCGAGGTCTACGCCGCAGCCCACCCCCGCGCCCGGTAGCCGGGGCGGGTCACCGGCAGCGCGTCCCGGAGGGGTCACACACGCGCCGGTGCTTTCGGGAAGGCCCGCCCGCGGCCTAGCCTGGACGCACGCCCGAGCGCTCCGCTCGGCGGACGGACGGGGACGTCATGCGCGAGACCACGCGGCACAGCACACGGCAGACCACGCAGCCCAGCACGCGGAGGACCGGGCGGACGGGCCGGATGCTGCTCGTCCTGCTGTTCGCCCTCGGACTGGCCCTCCCGGGCCTCGGCACCCCGGCGTTCGGGGCCACGGCGATCCAGGCCGAGCACCAGCGGCTCGGGGGAGCGGACGGCCGGCTCGGCCGGGCCCTGGGGGCCGAGCGGTGCGGGCTCGTCCGGGGCGGCTGCTACCAGAAGTTCGAGCGCGGGACCATCCACTGGTCCCCGCGGACCGGGGCCCGTCCCACGTGGGGTGCGATCCGTGCGGCGTGGGCCGCGCAGGACCACGAGCGGGGGCCGCTGGGCTACCCCGTGGGCCGTGAGGTGTGCGGACTGCGCGACGCCGGCTGCCACCAGGCCTTCGAGGGCGGGGTCGTGGTGTGGTCGCGGCCGAGCGGGGCGCATCCCACCGGCGGCGGCATCCGGGCGGCCTGGCTGCGCCACGGCGCGGAGCACGGCGCCCTGGGGTATCCGGTTTCGGCGGAGTCCTGCACGGGCGGCGGCTGCCGTCAGACCTTCCAGCGCGGGTCCGTCAGCTGGGCCCGCGGCGCCGGGACCTGGGTGGTCCGGGAGATCGACCGTGCCGCGTCGGTGTACGTCGTCGTCAACAAGCGCCGCCCCCTCGACCCGGCCGACCACGTGCCGCGCCCCCTCGAGTCCGTGGGCGGGCAGCTCCTGCGGGCGGACGCCGCCGCGGCGTTCCGGCGGATGCAGCGGGCCGCGGCGGCGGACGGGGCTCCTCTGACCGCGGTCAGCGGCTACCGCTCCTACACCACGCAGGCCGGCCTCTACCGCGACTACGTGGCGCGCTACGGGCAGGCGCAGGCGGACCTGATCTCGGCGAGGCCGGGTCACAGCGAGCACCAGACCGGGCTGGTCATGGACATCGGCGACCCGAGCGGGGAGTGCGGTCTGCAGAGCTGCTTCGAGGGGACCCCGGCCGGGGCGTGGGCGCGCGAGCACGCCCACGAGCACGGCTTCGTCGTGCGGTATCCCCGCGGCCGGACCGCGACCACGGGCTACGCCTACGAGCCGTGGCACCTGCGCTACGTCGGCGTGCACGTGGCCTCCGGCATGGTCGACCAGGACATCCCCACGCTCGAGCACTACATGGGGCTGCCCGCGGCGCCCACCTACTGAGCCCGCCGCGTCCCGCCCGGACGTCTCCCGTCCGGACCGTCGCGGGACGGGAGCGGACCGGCGGGGACGGGCAAGGGGCGGGTCCCCGGACCCGCCCCCTGCCCGGCGCGCTACAGGTGCCGCTCGTCCGGGCCGTTGTACTCGGACAGCGGGCGGATCAGGGAGTTGGCGGCCACCTGCTCCATGACGTGCGCGGTCCAGCCGGTGATCCGGGCGGCCACGAACAGCGGGGTGAACGTGGGGATGTCGAAGCCCATGAGCCAGTAGGTGGGACCGGCGGGGTAGTCGAGGTTGGGCTTGATGCCCTTCGCCTGGTCCATGGACCGCTCGAGCCCGTTGTACAGGCCCAGCAGCTCGCCCCGGCCGTAGTGGGCGACCATCGTGTCCAGGGCCGCCTTCATGGTGGGCACCCGCGAGTCACCGTGCTTGTACACGCGGTGGCCGAAGCCCATGACCTTCTTCTTCGCCGCCAGGGCCTCGTCCATCCAGGCCTTGGCGCGGGTCTCGGCCTCGGCCTCGGTCTCCTCCTTGCGGATGCCCAGTTCCACGAACGTCTCCATGACGGCCTCGTTGGCCCCGCCGTGCAGCGGGCCCTTGAGCGCGCCGATGGCGGCCGTGACCGCCGAGTGCAGGTCCGACAGGGTCGAGGTCACCACCCGGGCCGTGAACGTCGAGGCGTTGAAGGAGTGCTCGGCGTAGAGGATCATCGACACGTTGAACGCCTCGACGACCTGGGGGTCGGCCTCCTCGCCGAAGGCCATCCACAGGAAGTTCGCCGAGTAGTCGAGGTCGTCGCGCGGCTCCACCACGTCCTGGCCGCGGCGTCGGCGCTGGTCGTAGCAGACGACGGCGGGCATCGCCGCGAACAGCTTCTGCGCCTTGGCCAGGTTCGCCGCGGGGGAGGAGTCCTCGGCCTGCGGGTCCTGGGCGCCCAGGACGGAGGCCGCGGTGCGGCACACGTCCATGGGGTGGCAGGTGGTCGGCAGGGCGTCGATGATCGCCTTGAGCTCGGGCGTCAGCGCCCTGTGCTCCCGCTCCCGGGCCCGGAACTCCGCCAGCTCCTCGTCCGTGGGCAGCTCGCCGTTCCACAGCAGCAGGGCGACCTGCTCGAAGGAGCAGTTCGCCGCGAGCTCCTGGACGGGATAGCCGCGGTAGAGCAGGGAGTTGGTGTCCGGGTTGACCTTGGAGATGGCCGTGTAGTCGGCGACGACGCCGGCCAGTCCCTTGTGGACCTCGCTCTGGGTCTCGGTCATGGTGGTCTCCTTCACGTGGTCGGTGCGGTGGGTGCGGTCAGTGGTGCAGCCCGGGGACCTCGAAGTCGAAGACCCCGGAGTCGAACTGGTTGTACCCGTTGTAGTCCACCAGTTCGTAGAGCCGGGCGCGAGTGAGCATCTCCGGCACGGCCGCCTCCTGGGTGCCGTCGGTGCGGAGGGTGTCCAGCACGCGCTCCATGGCGCCCAGGGCGGCGCGCATCAGGGTCACCGGGTAGATGATCATGTTCACCCCGGCGTCCTGGAGCTGGTCGGCGGTGAACAGCTGCGACTTCCCGAACTCGGTCATGTTCGCCAGGATCGGCACGTCCACCGCGGCCCGCATCGCCTCGAACTCGGACAGGTCGGCCATGGCCTCGGGGAAGATCGCGTCCGCCCCGGCGTCCACCAGGGCCTTCGCCCGGTCGGTGGCGGCGTCCAGGCCCTCGACGCCGCGGATGTCGGTGCGGGCCATGATCAGGAAGTTCGGGTCCCGGCGGGCCTCGGCGGCGGCCCGGATCCGCTTGACGGCGGTGGCCAGGTCCACGACGTTCTTGCCGTCCAGGTGGCCACAGCGCTTGGGGTTGAACTGGTCCTCGATGTGGCACCCGGCCAGGCCGGCGTTCTCGAGCTCCTGGACGGTGCGGGCCACGTTCATGGGCTCGCCGAAGCCGGTGTCGGCGTCCACGAGGCACGGCAGGTCGGTCACCCGGGCGATCTGCCCGGCCCGGGCGGCCACCTCGGGCAGGGCGGTGAGCCCGATGTCGGGGAAGCCGAGCTCGTTGGCGAGCACGGCCCCGGAGATGTAGACGCCGTCGAAGCCCTGCTCCTGGATGAGCTTCGTGGACAGCGGGGTGTAGGCGCCGGGGAAGCGGACGGTGGACGGGCCGGCCAGCATCTCGCGCAGGGCGATCCGCTTGGCCTCGGGGGTGGTGGTGGAGAACAGCATGGCTTAGAAGATTCCCTTCGTGCCGGTGCGCAGGGGATGCGAGGCGGTGACGTTGAGGGCGTCGAGCTCGCCGGCGCCCAGGGCCGGGAGGTTCTCGGCGGCGGCGATGAACCGGTCCAGCTCGTCGTCGGCGACGATCCCGGCGGCCAGCGTCCGCAGCTTGGTGACGTACTGCTCGCGGGCGAACGGGCGGGCGCCCAGCGGGTGGGCGTCGGCCACGGCGATCTCGTCGGTGATCACGGTGCCGTCGGTGAGGGTGATCTCCACCGACCCGCCGAAGGCCTTCTCGCTGATGTCCAGGGAGTGGTAGCGGCGGGTCCACTCGGGGTCCTCGGCGGTGGTCACCTTCTGCCACAGCTCGACGGTGTCCGGGCGTCCGGCGCGCTCCGGGGCGTAGGAGTCCACGTGGTGCCAGGTGCCGTCCTGCAGGGCCACGGTGAAGATGTAGGGGATCGAGTGGTCGAGGGTCTCCCGCGATGCGGTGGGGTCGTACTTCTGCGGGTCGTTGGCCCCGGAGCCGATGACGTAGTGGGTGTGGTGGCTGGTGCGGATCACCACCGAGGTCACGTTGTCGGGGTCCTTTGCCTCGGGGTGCTCGCGGTGCAGCTTGCGGGCCAGGTCGATCCAGGCCTGCGCCTGGTACTCCGCCGAGTGCTCCTTGGTGTAGGTGTCCAGGATTGCCGCCTTGGCCTCCCCGGGGGCCGGCAGCGGCACCTCGTAGGCCGCACCCGGGCCGTCCAGCAGCCAGGCGATGACCCCGTCCTCGCCCTCGTAGATGGGGGTGGGGGAGGTCTGCCCGCGCATGGCGCGGTCCACGGCCTCCACGGCCATCTTCCCGGCGAAGGCCGGGGCGTGGGCCTTCCAGGTGGAGATCTCGCCCTTGCGGGACTGGCGGGTGGCGGTGGTGGTGTGCAGTCCCTGGCCGATGGCGTGGAAGACCGTCTCCACGGGCAGGCCGAGCAGGGTGCCGATCCCGGCGGCCGCGGAGGGGCCGAGGTGGGCGACGTGGTCGATCTTGTGGGCGTGCAGGCAGATCGCCTTCACGAGGTCCACCTGCAGCTCGTAGCCGGTGGCGATGCCGCGGACCAGGTCGTGGCCGGTGGCCCCCACGTGCTGGGCCACGGCCAGGATCGGGGGGATGTTGTCGCCGGGGTGGGAGTACTCGGCGGCCAGGAAGGTGTCGTGGTAGTCGAGCTCGCGCACGGCCACGCCGTTGGCCCACGCCGCCCACTCGGGGGAGACCTTGCGGGTGGCGGTGTCCACGCCGTAGAGGCCCGAGCCCGTGCCGCCCGGGGTGGGCGCGTGGGCCAGGGCCTGGTCCCGGGCGGAGACGATCGGGTCGCGGTTGAGGGAGGCGATCGCGACCGAGGCGTTGTCCAGGACCCGGTTGATCACCATCTCCGTCACCTCGGGGGTGACCTCGACCGGGTCGGCGGCGACCTCGGCCATCTTCCAGGCCAGCTGCTCCTCGCGGGGCAGGTTGTCCTTGGACGGGTGGACGCGCACGGAATGGAGAACGGTCATGGGAGTTCCTCTCGTGGGGACGGACGACCGCCGGCGGCGGTCGATGGGGTGTCCGCGCTCAGCCGGCGGCCTCGAGCGGGGGAGCGGGCTGGACCCACTCCCGGACAGGGGTGGTCAGGACGGCCTGCAGCGAGTTGGCCAGGTGCACACGGGTCGCCGCCTCGGCGAGCTCCTCGGAGCCCTCCGCGACGGCGCGGGCGATCTGGGCGTGCTCGGCGGCGGCGCGCGCGAGCCGGTCGGGGTTGGTGCGGGAGAGCTTGCGCACCCGGGCCAGGTGCAGGCGCAGGGAGCGCTGGGCCGCGGTGAGGTACGGATTGGCCGTGGCCTCGTCGATGGCCCGGTCCATGCGCTCCACGAGGTCGTAGTACCCGGCCCGGTCCGTGCCCGGCCCGTGGAGCTGGGCCACGACCGCCTCGAGCTCGGCGGCCAGCTCCTGGAACGCGACGGGGTCGCGGCGCCGGGCGGCCAGCCGGGCCGCCCGGCAGTCGAGGGCCTCCCGCAGCTCGAACAGGGCGCGGACGTCCTCGAGGGAGACCTGGGAGACCACGACGCCGCGGCCCCGGTGCGCCTCCGCGAGACCGTCGGCGGTGAGCCGGCTGAGGGCCTCGCGGATCGGCGTGCGCGAGATGCCGAAGCGCTCCGACTGCTCGACCTCGCCGAGCACCTGGCCCGGGAGCAGCCGCCATTCGACGATGTCCTCGCGCAGGGCCTCGTAGGCGCGGTCGCTGGCTCGCACGGCTCCCTCCTCGCTCTTGTCGCCCGCGACGGGGAGTGCGCCACGGACTCTGGGTGACAGGCATCACAATGCACGAGTATTGTATACACAGTTCGGTACGAATGACGAGGGATTTGGTCCGGATCGGCTCGATCGTGCATCTGTGTATACAGAGGTCTTGTCGTGTGTGACCTGCACCACTAGGGTGTCCGGCAGGACCGCAACCCCTGGGAGGGACCCATGAGCACCGACCACCGAACACCGCCGCCGGCCGAGGGCTACGCGGAGGTCTACCGCCGCAGCGTGCAGGACCCGGAGGGGTTCTGGCTCGACGCCGCCCGCGCCGTGGACTGGGTGCGCGAGCCCACCACCGCCCTCGACGACACCGCAGCCCCGCTCTACCGCTGGTTCCCCGACGGCGAGCTCAACACCTCCTACAACGCCCTCGACCGACATGTGGAGGCCGGTCACGGCGAGCGCACCGCGCTCGTCTACGACTCCGCGGTGCTGGGGGTCCAGGAGCGGTTCAGCTACGCGCGCCTGCGGGACGACGTCGCCCTGTTCGCCGGGGCGCTCGCCGCCCGGGGGGTGGGCAAGGGCGACCGGGTGCTCGTCTACCTGCCGATGATCCCGCAGGCCGTCGTGGCAATGCTCGCCTGCGCCCGGCTGGGCGCGGTGCACTCGGTGGTCTTCGGCGGGTTCGCCCCGAAGGAGCTCGCCTCCCGCATCGACGACTCCCGGCCGGTCGTGGTGGTGACCACGACCGGCGGGGTGGAGCCGAGGCGGCGGATCGAGTACATCCCGGCCATCGAGGAGGCCCTGCGGCTCGCCGAGCACGCCCCCGGGACGGTGCTGGTGCACGAGCGCCCGGGGTTCGAGACGACGCTCGAGGACGCCCGGGGCCGGGCCGGGGCCGGCGGGCAGCCGACCGTCGAGTGGCTCGACTGGGCGGAGGCCGTCGAGGGCGCCGAGCCGGCGGCGCCCGTCCCGGTCGCGGCCACCGACCCGCTCTACGTCCTGTACACCTCCGGGACCACCGGGACCCCCAAGGGCGTGGTCCGCGACAACGGCGGGCACGCCGTGGCCCTGACGTGGTCCATGCGCCACATCTACGACGTCGGCCCCGGCGAGGTGATGTGGACCGCGTCCGACGTCGGCTGGGTGGTGGGCCACTCCTACATCGTCTACGGCCCGCTCCTGGCCGGCGCCACGACCGTGCTCTACGAGGGCAAGCCCGTGGGCACCCCGGACGCCGGGGCGTTCTGGCAGCGTGTCGAGGACCACGGCGTCAAGGTGCTGTTCACGGCGCCCACGGCCCTGCGGGCCATCCGCCGGGCGGATCCCGAGGGCGAGCTGGTGCGCCGGCACGACATCGGCTCCCTGCGGGCCCTGTTCGTGGCGGGGGAGCGGCTCGACCCGGAGACGTACCACTGGGCCGCCCGGGTGCTGGGCGTCCCGGTCGTCGACCACTGGTGGCAGACGGAGACGGGGTGGGCCATCTGCGCCAACCCCTTCGGGATCGAGCGGCTGCCCCTGAAGGCCGGCTCGCCGTCCGTGCCGGTGCCGGGCTACCGGGTGGAGATCCTGGACCCGCTGGGCCGGCCGGTGGAGACCGGCGAGGAGGGCAACATCGCCCTGCGCCTCCCGCTGCCGCCGGGCACGCTCCCCACGCTGTGGGGCGACGACCAGCGGTTCGTGGACTCCTACCTCAGCGCGTTCCCCGGCTACTACGCCACGGGTGACTCCGGCCACGTGGACGAGGACGGCTACGTCTACGTCATGGGGCGCACCGACGACGTCATCAACGTCTCCGGGCACCGCCTGTCCACCGGGGCCATGGAGCAGGTCCTCGCCTCCCACCCGGCGGTGGCCGAGTGCGCCGTGATCGGGGTGGGGGACCCGCTGAAGGGCCAGCGGCCGTCCGGGTACGTGGTGCTCAAGACCGGTGCCGACGTCCCGCCGGAGCAGCTCCGGGAGGAGCTCGTGGCGCTCGTGCGCCGGCAGATCGGGGCGGTGGCGGACTTCAAGGACGTGGCCGTGGTGGAGGGGCTCCCCAAGACCCGCTCGGGGAAGATCCTGCGCAAGACCATGCGGCAGATGGCCGACGGCGAGGACTACACCGTGCCCTCGACGATCGAGGACGCCTCCGTGCTGGAGGCCCTCGAGGGCGTGCTGCGCCCGCCGAGCGGTTCGTGACGCTCCGGCGCACGGCACGGGGTCAGCGGCCGGGGGAGACGTCCTGCCCGGCCCAGCCGTACTCGAGCTCGGGCCGCCCGGGGGTGCCGTGGCGCGGGCGGCGCTGCACGAGGCCCCGGGCCGTCAGGTGCTCGAGGTAGCGCCGCGCCGTGACCCGGGACAGCGTGCTGCGCTCGGCGACCTCACCGGCCGAGAGCCACTCCCCGCCCCGGATCAGCGCGGTGACGGACTCGAGGGTGTGCGGGGACAGGCCCTTGGGCGCGTCCGGGCGGGTGGGCGCGCCCAGGGCCGCGAACGCGCGGTCCACCTCCGCCTGGCCCACCGTCCCGGCCGCGCCCAGGGCGGAGCGGTAGCGCCGGTAGGCGTCGAGCTTCTCCTCGAACACGGCGTAGGTGAAGGGCTTGATGAGGTAGCCGACCACGCCCAGGGTGCTCGCGGCCCGGACGGTCGCCACGTCCCGGTGCGCCGTGATCACCAGCAGGTCCACCGTCTCGCCGCGGGCGCGCAGGGTCCGTGCCACGTCGAGACCGGACATGTCCGGCAGGTTCACGTCCAGCAGCACCAGGTCCACGGGTCGCCCCGCCCGCCGGGCGGCCTGCACGGCCTGCACGGCCGTCCGCCCGGACACGGCGGTGGCGGCCGCCTCGAAGCCCGGTGAGCGCTCGACGTACTGGGCGTGGGCGGCGGCGGTGAGCGGCTCGTCGTCGACGACCAGGACGCGGACCGGCGCGCTCACGGGGCCCGCCCCGCCGCGGCGTCGCGGGCCACCGGGACGGTCACCGTGAACACGGCCCCGCCGTCGTTGCGGTGCTCGATCCGCGCGCCCCACCGCTCGACGACCTCCCGCACCAGGTGCAGGCCCACGCCGCGGCCCTCCGGGCCGGCCGGCTTCGTGGTGACGCCGAGCTCGAACACCTCCCGGGCGAGGTCGTCGGGGACCCCCATCCCGGTGTCGGCGACGGTGATCACGACCGCGTCCCGGGCAGGGTCCGCGGCGTCGGGCGCCCGGGCGATCTCGACCTCGACGACCGGGCGGACCCGGTCGGCGTTGGCCGCGGCGGCCTCGACGGCGTTGTCGACGAGGTTGCCGACGAGGGTCACGAGGTCGGCGGGGGAGACGGGGATCCGGGGCGCGTCCGGGTCGACGACGACCTCCAGCTCCACGCCGCGCTCGTGGGCCGCGGCGGTCTTGCCGACCAGCAGGGCCGCGAGGAACGGGTCGTCGAGGTGGGCGAGGAGGTCGTCGGACAGCACCCGGGTGCGCACCATGTCCGCCGAGGCGAAGCCGAGGGCCTCCTCGTCCCGGCCCAGCTCCAGCAGGGAGACGACCGTGTGCATGCGGTTGGCGTGCTCGTGGGTCTGGGCCCGCAACGCCCCGGCCAGCGCCGCGGTGGCGCGCAGCTGTCCCGAGAGCCGCGAGATCTCGGTGTGGTCCCGCAGGATCACGATCGTGCCGCGCCCCGCGAGCGCTCCGCGGGCCGGGAGGGCCGAGACGATGAGGGTGCGCTCCCCGACCACGAACCACTGCTCCTGCACGGGCGCGCCGGCGCGCAGGAGGACCGCCAGCGCGTGCGGCAGGTCCAGGTCCGCGACGGGGAGCGCTTCGTGCCGGGCCGGTCCCGGGGCCGCCGGCGCCCGGACCCCGAGCAGCTCCCGCGCCCGGGCGTTGAGCACCTGCACCGCGCCGGTCGTGTCCACGAGCAGGAGGCCCTCCGTGGCCTCGTTGAGCACGGCGTCGTGCAGCGCGTGCACCTGGGCGAGCTCCTCCGGCCCCCAGCCGTGGGTGACCCGGCCCAGGTACCGGGAGCCGAGGGCCGCGACCGTCGCCGACGCGGCCAGCAGCAGCAGCCCGACGAGGAGCACCGCCGGCAGCTGGGCGAGCGCCTGCTGCGAGACGGCCTCGAGGAGGACACCGGTGGCCACGAGCGCCACGACCGTGCCGTCCCCGTCCCGGACCGGGGCGATCGTGCGCACGGAGGGGCCGAGGTTGCCGCGCTCCGTGCTGGTCCAGGTCTGCCCGGCGAGCGCGTGCGAGCGGTCCCCGCGGTAGGCCTCGCCGACCGAGGAGGGCAGGGGGTGCGTCCAGCGGGTGCCGTCCGGGGCCATGATCGTGACGAAGTCGAGGTCCGTGTCCGCGAGCAGCCGGTCCGTGAGCGGCTGCAGCACGGCGTGCGGGTCCGGCCCGCCCACCGCCTCGAGCACGTACGGGTCGTCCGCGAGGGCCGTGGCGAGGACCCGGGTCACCGCCTCGGCGCGCTCCACGACCGCGCCGCGCTCGTGGGCGAACAGGACCAGGGAGACGGCGAGGGTCACCAGCGCGACGACGGCGAGCTGCATCAGGAAGAAGCGCCGGGCCAGGGACATGTCCGCTCCTTGATCTCCCGGTCGTCCCTCCCTCTCTTGTGGTGGGCGTCACGACCATTATGACCACAACACGACAGGGCGCCGGGCCGCGGTGAGACTCGTCACATCGGCCCGATCCCGGGTCCCGCGCTCCACCCCACCGCGCTACCCACCCGAACCGGAGGACAAGCATGGCCACCGTCGCCACGGACCCCGTCGACCCGCAGCCGCCCGCCCAGAAGCAGAAGAAGGACAGGACGCACTACCTGTACGTCTTCGTGATCGTCGCCGTCGTCGCCGGCGCCGTCCTGGGCCTCCTGGCCCCCGAGTTCGCCCAGACGCTCAAGCCGGTCGGCACCGCGTTCATCGCCCTGATCAAGATGATGATCGCCCCCATCATCTTCTGCACGATCGTCCTGGGCGTCGGCTCCATCGCCAAGGCGGCGACCGTCGGCAAGGTCGGCGGCCTGGCCCTGGCCTACTTCATGGCGATGTCCACCATGGCACTGGGCATCGGCCTGGTGGTGGGCAACCTCATCCACCCGGGCGAGGGCCTGAACATCCAGGGCTCGGAGTACGAGGTCACGGACGCGGGCCACGGCGACGGGGAGGGTGGAACCATCGGGTTCCTGCTCGGCATCATCCCCACGTCCCTGCTGTCCTCCCTGACCGAGGGCAACATCCTGCAGACCCTGTTCGTGGCGCTCATCGTGGGCTTCGCGCTGCAGCAGATGGGCCCGGCCGGCAAGCCCGTGCTCAAGGCCGTCGGCTACGTCCAGGCCCTGGTCTTCCGGATCCTGATCATGGTCATGTGGGTCGCCCCCATCGGGGCGTTCGGCGCGATCGCCGGTGTGGTCGGCGAGACCGGCGTCCAGGCCATCGTCTCGATGGCCACCCTGATGATCGCCTTTTACCTCACCTGCGTCCTGTTCATCGTGGTGGTCCTGGGCGGGCTCCTGAAGGCGGTCACGGGGATCAACATCTTCCGGCTCATGAAGTACCTGGG
The DNA here is from genome assembly GCF_040980965.1 of Kocuria sp. CPCC 205231. NCBI lineage: Bacteria > Bacillati > Actinomycetota > Actinomycetes > Micrococcales > Micrococcaceae > Kocuria > Kocuria sp. CPCC 205231. Next base: position 24,337 of record NZ_JAVKPP010000022.1, read on the forward strand.
CCGCGAGTACCTGCTGATCTTCTCGACCTCATCCTCCGAGGCGGCCCTGCCCCGGCTCATCGCCAAGATGGAGCACGTGGGCGTCTCCAAGCCCGTGGTCGGCGTCACGGTCCCGACCGGATACTCCTTCAACCTGGACGGCACCGCCATCTACCTGACCATGGCCGCCCTGTTCGTCGCCTCCGCGATGGGCAGCCCGCTGGCCATCGGCGAGCAGATCTCCCTCCTGGTGTTCATGATCATCGCCTCGAAGGGCGCCGCCGGGGTCACCGGCGCCGGCCTGGCCACCCTGGCGGGCGGCCTGCAGTCCCACCGCCCCGACCTGGTCGACGGGGTCGGCATCATCGTCGGCATCGACCGCTTCATGTCCGAGGCCCGCGCCCTGACCAACTTCACCGGCAACGCCGTGGCCACCCTGCTGATCGGCAAGTGGACCCGCGAGATCGACCTCGTCCAGGTGGAGCGCGTGCTCTCCGGCCAGGACCGGTTCGACGAGTCCACCATGGCCGCCCACTCGCACGGCACCGCCGAGGACCGGCCCGCCGCCGAGACCGCTCCCGGGGCCCGGGTGGAGGACTCCGTCGCGGAGAAGCTCGAGGCCGCGGCCGGCGCCGGAGCGCGCTGACCCGTCCCCGCACCGGGACCCGTGTCCGGCCCGCGCCCGCCGCGCCCCCGAGGGGGCGCGGCGGGCGCGGGCCGTCGTCGTCCGCCGGCTCCACCGTGCCCGGGAATTCGGGGCCGCCCGGCGGCGGCGGTACCCTGGTAGCTGATCGAGTCCAGGAAAACCCCAGGTCGGCCCGTCCGGCCCGGGCCACCCCGTGCCCGGGGCCGGTCCGCCCGAGCGCGACCACGAACGAAAGAGCGGTGCCACGAGTGAGCCAGCAGAGCGACGAGAGGAACCCCGGCACGGGCGAGGCCGGGACGGGAACCGTCGGCCTGACCGGCCGTCCCGCCCGCGACTTCCCCGAGCCGCCCGAGCTCTCCACCCACGGGCCCGCCCGGATCATCGCGATGGTCAACCAGAAGGGCGGGGTCGGGAAGACCACCTCGACCATCAACCTCGGCGCGGCGCTCGCCGAGCTGGGGCGCAAGGTCCTGCTCGTCGACTTCGATCCGCAGGGCGCCCTCTCCGCCGGCCTCGGCGCCAACCCGCACGAGCTGGAGCTGACGGTCTACAACGTCATGATGGACCGCTCCGTGGACGTCTGGGACGTGGTCCAGGAGACCGACGTCGAGGGCGTCGACCTGCTCCCCGCGAACATCGACCTCTCCGCGGCGGAGGTGCAGCTCGTCACCGAGGTGGCCCGCGAGCAGGTGCTGGCCAGTGCCCTGCGCAAGCTCGAGGAGCACTACGACGTCATCATCATCGACTGCCAGCCCTCGCTGGGGCTGCTGACGGTCAACGCGCTGACCGCCGCGCACGGGGTGGTCATCCCGCTCATCGCGGAGTTCTTCGCCCTGCGCGCCGTGGCGCTGCTCGTGGACTCCATCGAGAAGGTCCAGGACCGGCTCAACCCCCGCCTGCAGATCGACGGGGTGCTCGCCACGATGTTCGACTCCCGGACCCTGCACTCCCGCGAGGTCATGGCCCGGATCGTGGACGCCTTCGGCGACAAGGTCTTCGACACCGTCATCAAGCGCACCGTGAAGTTCCCGGACGCCACGGTGGCCGCCGAGCCCATCCTCTCCTTCGCCACGGCCCACCAGGGCGCCGAGTCCTACCGTCAGCTGGCGCGGGAGCTCATCTCGCGCGGCGGCGCACCCTGATGCACCCCGAGGAGCCGCCGGTCCCCGAGGGTCCCGGCGGCTTCGCGGTGCAGCTGGAGGACTTCGCGGGGCCCTTCGAGGTGCTGCTCTCCCTGATCGCCAAGCACGAGCTGGACATCACCCGGATCGCGCTGGCCACCGTCACGGACGAGTTCCTCCAGTACGTGCGCGCCCTGCACGAGATCGGCTCGACCCGCGCCCTCGACGAGGCCAGCGAGTTCCTCGTGGTCGCCGCGACGCTCCTGGACCTCAAGGCCGCCCGGCTGCTGCCGCGTGGGGAGGTCGAGGACGAGGAGGACGTGGCCCTGCTGGAGGCACGGGACCTGCTCTTCGCCCGGCTGCTGCAGTACAAGGCGTTCAAGGAGGTGGCCGTGCTGCTCGACGAGCGGATGCGGGCCGAGTCCACCCGCCTGCCCCGGTCGGTGCCGCTGGACCCGGACGTGGCGGCCGTGCTGCCCGAGCTCGACTGGCGGACCACGCCGGAGCAGTTCGCCGCGATCGCCCGCTCCGTCTTCGTGCCCCGCCCCGGGGCGCCCGCGGAGGTCGGGGTGGACCACCTGCACGGGGCCGCCGTGACGGTCCGGGACGAGGCGGAGATCCTCGCCGGGCTGCTCGAGGACGGAGCCCCGCGCTCCTTCCGGGTGCTCGTCGCGGACGCCGGGTCCACCCTCGCGGTGGTCGTGCGGTTCCTGGCGCTGCTCGAGATGTACCGGGACGCGGTGCTCGAGCTCGCCCAGGAGCAGCCGCTGGGGGAGCTGACGGTCCGCTGGACCGGGGCGGGCACCGGGTGGACCGCCGACCGGCTGTCCGAGGACGCCGCGGGCCAGGCGGCCGTCGTCGCGGCCCCGGACGGGGTCCCGGCCGCCTCGGGGGCCCCGGCGTGAGCCCCGCGGCCGAGGGCGGGCCGGACCTCGAGGCGCTGCCCGGCGGCGTGCGGGCCGCCGTCGAAGCGATCCTGATGGTGGCCGACGAGCCCGTCAGCGAGTACGAGATCGCCGCCGCCCTCGTGGTCCCGGTCGCCTCCGTGCAGCGGGTCCTCGACCGGCTCCGCGCGGAGTACGACGGCGTCGCCGCCGATCCGGGGTATGATGGGACGTTGGCGCCGCGCGGGTTCGAGCTGCGCAGCACCGGTGCCGGCTGGCGGATCCACTCGCGCAGCGAGTTCGCCCCCGTCGTCTCCGCGTTCGTCGCGGAGGGACAGACCGCCCGGTTGTCGCAGGCGGCCCTGGAGACCCTGGCCGTCGTGGCCTACCGCCAGCCCGTGAGCCGGGGACGCATCTCCGCGATCCGCGGGGTCAACGTCGACGGCGTCGTCCGCACGCTCGTGCAGCGAGGCCTGATCCGCGAGCTCGAGCGGGACGGCGAGTCCGGCGCCGTGCTCTACGGCACCACCACGTTCTTCCTGGAGAAGATGGGCATCGGCTCGCTCGACGAGCTCCCCGACATCGCCCCTCATCTGCCGGGCATCGACCAGATCGACCACTACGAGGACTGAGACACCACCATGGCCACTTCACGTTCATCATCCGGCCGCCCCGGGCCCGGCGGCCGCCGCGCCCCCGGCTCCCAGGGCGGCCAGAAGCCCCGCACCGGCCAGGGCGGCACGTCGTTCCAGGGCGGGAAGGGCGCTCCTGGCCGCGGCCCCGCCAAGGGTGGCGCAGCCAAGAGTGGCGCAGCCAAGGGGGGCGCCGGCAAGGGTGGCGCAGCCAAGGGCGGGTCCTCGACGGGCACCGGTCAGGACCGCGGGCCCCGCCCGTTCGCGTCCTCCGAGAAGAGCTCCCGGCGGATGCCCGCCACCCCGTACCGCCCGCCGCACCGGAAGCGCCGCCCCAAGAACCCGCCCGTGGACCGGCTCGACCAGCACGACCCGGACGGGGTGCGCCTGCAGAAGCTCATGGCCCAGGCCGGCGTGGCCTCGCGGCGCGTGTGCGAGGAGATGATCGAGGCCGGCCGCGTGCAGGTCAACGGGGAGACCATCACCGAGCTCGGCATCCGCGTGGACCCGGACACCGTCGAGATCCACGTCGACGGCGTCCGCGTGCAGCTCGACGAGAACCTCGTCTACTACGCCTTCAACAAGCCCGAGGGGGTGCTCTCCACCATGGAGGACCCCGAGGGCCGGCCGTGCGTGGCCGACTACCTCAACCAGCAGAAGAACGAGCGCGTCTTCCACGTGGGCCGCCTCGACGTCGAGACCGAGGGCCTCCTGCTGCTGACCAACGACGGCGAGCTGACCAACCGGCTCACCCACCCCTCCTACGAGGTCCCCAAGACCTACCTCGTGCAGGTCCGCGGGCCCATGGAGAAGGGCGTCGGCGCGGCCATGAAGGCCGGCATCGAGCTCGAGGACGGCATCGCCTCCGTCGACTCCTTCCGTCTCGTGGACTCCACCCCCGGCCACCTGCTCGTCGAGGTCGTCCTGCACTCCGGGCGCAACCGCATCGTGCGCCGGCTCTTCGACGCCGTGGGCCACCCCGTCGAGAAGCTCGTGCGCACCGAGGTCGGCCCCATCCGGATCGGGGACCAGCGCCAGGGCACCATCCGCCGCCTGTCGAAGACCGAGGTCGGGCACCTCCTCGCCTCGGTGGGCATGTAGGGAGCGCCCGTGACGCAGACCCCCACCGCACCGCCGACCCCCGCGGCGACCGCCGGGCCCGTGCTCGTGGTCGGCGCCGGCCTGCTCGGCGCCAGCATCGGCCTGGGCCTGCGCCACCTCGGCGTGGACGTCTGGCTGCAGGACTCCTCGCCCACCGCCGAGGCCGTGGCCCAGGACATCGGCGCCGGCCGCTCCTGCCGCGCGGCGGGGCAGGACCGGGTGCCGGAGCCGGCCCTCGTCGTCGTCGCCACCCCGCCCGACGTCACCGCCGAGACCGTGGTCGAGGCGCTGGGACGCCACCCGGAGGCGGTCGTCCTCGACATCGCCTCCGTGAAGGAGTCCGTGCTGGAGGACGTGCGCGCCCGGGGCGGGGACCTCACCCGCTACGTGGGCACCCACCCCATGGCCGGGCGGGAGAAGTCCGGCCCCGTGGCCGCCCGCGGCGAGCTGTTCACGTCCATGCCCTGGGTCGTGTGCGACTCCGGCCGCTCCGCGCCCGCGGCGCTCGCCGCGGCGAAGAACCTGGCCGTGGACCTCGGGGCGACGGTCACGTTCATGGACGCCCGCGAGCACGACGCGACCGTGGCGCTGATCTCCCACCTGCCGCAGGTGATGTCCTCCCTGCTGGCCTCCCGGCTGCAGGACACCCCGCTGCACCACCTGTCCCTCGCGGGCCAGGGGCTGCGGGACACCACCCGCATCGCCGCCTCCGACCCGGGCCTGTGGGTGCAGATCCTCTCCGCGAACGCCGCTCCCGTGGTGGCGTCCCTGCACGGGGTGCGCGAGGACCTCGACCGGCTCATCGCCACGCTCGAGGCCCCGCGCGCCCCGGGCGCCCGGCTGGACATCGCCCAGCTGATGTCGGAGGGCAACGCCGGCCGGGCCCGGATCCCGGGCAAGCACGGCGGCGCGCCCCGCGCGTTCGCGACCCTCACCGTGCTCGTCGGGGACGTCCCCGGGCAGATCGCCCGGCTGCTCACCGAGATCGGGGAGATCGGCGTCAACCTCGAGGACCTGCGCCTCGAGCACTCCCCGGGCCAGCCCGTGGGCCTCGTGGAGGTCTCCGTGCTGCCCAACCGCCGCAAGGAACTCGTCGAGGCGCTCCAGGAGCGCGGATGGAAGGTCGTGCAGTGAACACCGGAACGAACACCGCCCGCAGCGCAGCACCCGGCACCGGGACGCCGGCCGCCGCCGGCCGGCAGCTGGTCGTCGCCATCGACGGGCCCTCCGGCTCCGGCAAGTCCAGCGTGTCCAAGGAGGTCGCCCGCCGCTTCGGCCTCGCCTACCTGGACACGGGCGCGATGTACCGCGCGCTGACGTGGTGGTGCCTCGACCGCGGGGTGGACCTCTACGACGGCGGCGCCGTGGTCGAGGCCGCCCGCTCCTTCCCGCTCGCCCAGGGCACCGACCCCGACCGGGAGCTGGTGTTCGTGGGCGGGACCGACGTGGGCGTCGAGATCCGCGGCGCCCGGGTGACCGAGGCGGTCAGCGCCGTGGCCACCAACCAGGCCGCGCGGGCGGTGCTGGTGGCCCGCCAGCAGGAGCTCATCGCGGACAGCGGCCGGCGGATCGTGGCCGAGGGCCGGGACACCACCACCGTGGTGGCCCCCGACGCCGACGCCCGGATCCTGCTCACCGCCGACGAACGGGCCCGGATGGCCCGGCGCGGCCTGCAGAACGGCGGCGTCGAGGACGCCGAGCAGCTGCGGGCCCGGGTCGTGGGCCGGGACGCCAAGGACGCGACGGTCGTGAACTTCACCGAGGCCGCCGACGGCGTCGTGACGATCGACTCCTCCGAGCTCACCGTGGAGCAGACCGTCCAGGCCGTCATCGACGTGGTCGTCCGCGCCGCGGGCCGCTCCGCCTGAACCGATCCGCCCCGCACCCCCCGACATTTTTCCGCACCCCGACCGGCCGCACCCGGCCCAGCGAAGGACAGCCATGACCGGCAACCCCGAGAACTCCGCGCACGACACCGCCCACGACCCCTACGAGGCCGAGATCCTCGGCGGCACCACGGACGACGTCGCCCAGCGGCTCGCGGCCATCGACGACGACGAGGCCGAGCAGCGCGCGCAGGCGCTGCGGGCCGGGCTCGAGGACTACGAGCTCGACGAGGAGGACGCCGCGCTGCTCGCCGAGTGGGCGGAGGACGGGGACCAGGCCCCCGTGCGCCGGCCCGCCCCGGTGCTCGCCATCGTGGGCCGCCCCAACGTCGGCAAGTCGACCCTCGTCAACCGCATCCTCGGCCGGCGCGAGGCCGTCGTGGAGGACACCCCGGGCGTGACCCGGGACCGCGTCTCCTACCGGGCCACCTGGAACGGGCGCAACTTCACCCTCGTGGACACCGGCGGGTGGGAGTACGACGCCAAGGGCATCAACGCCCGCGTCGCCGAGCAGGCCGAGATGGCCGTGGAGTTCGCCGACGCCGTGCTGCTCGTGCTCGACGCCACCGTGGGCGTCACCGCCGCGGACGAGGCCATCGTGAAGATGCTGCGCAAGGTCCGGAAGCCGGTGATCCTGGTCGCCAACAAGGTGGACTCCCCGCAGCTCGAGGTCGAGGCCACCTACCTGTGGTCCCTCGGCATGGGGGAGCCGCACCCGGTGTCCGCCCTGCACGGGCGCGGCGCCGCCGACGTCCTCGACGCGGTCACGGACCTGCTGCCGGAGTTCTCCGCCGTGGCCGAGACCGAGCTGACCGGCGGGCCCCGCCGCGTGGCGCTCATCGGGCGCCCGAACGTGGGCAAGTCCTCGCTGCTCAACAAGCTGGCCGGCTCCGAGCGCGTCGTCGTGGACCCCCTGGCCGGGACCACCCGCGACCCCGTGGACGAGCTCATCGAGCTGGGCGGCAAGCCCTGGCGCTTCATCGACACCGCGGGCATCCGCCGCCGCGTGCACATGGCCCAGGGCGCGGACTTCTACGCGTCCCTGCGCACCCAGGCCGCCCTCGAGCGCGCCGAGGTGGCCGTGGTGCTGCTGGCCGCGGACGAGGTGCTCTCCGAGCAGGACGTCCGCATCCTGCAGCTGGCCGTGGACTCCGGGCGCGCCCTCGTGCTCGCCTTCAACAAGTGGGACCTCATGGACGAGGACCGCCGCTACTACCTGGAGCGGGAGATCGACCGCGACCTCGCGCACGTGGCCTGGGCGCCGCGGGTGAACGTCTCGGCGAAGACCGGCTGGCACAAGGACCGGCTGGTCCCCGCCCTGGAGACCGCCCTGGCCTCGTGGGACACCCGCGTCCCCACCGGGCGGCTCAACGCGTTCCTCGGCGAGATCGTGGCCGCCCACCCGCACCCCGTGCGCGGCGGCAAGCAGCCGCGCATCCTCTTCGGCACCCAGGCCTCCTCCCGGCCGCCGCGCTTCGTGCTGTTCACCACCGGTTTCCTCGACCCCGGGTACCGGCGGTTCATCACCCGCCGCCTCCGCGAGACCTTCGGTTTCGAGGGCACCCCCATCGAGGTGTCCATGCGCGTGCGGGAGAAGCGGAACCGGAAGCGCTGAGGCGCCCGCCGAGATGAATTCCGCCGGAGCTTGCTGTAATGTGATGCGAGTGCTCGGGGCGGGAACGTACTGAGCACTTCGGGCTGTGGCGCAGCTTGGTAGCGCACTTGACTGGGGGTCAAGGGGTCGCAGGTTCAAATCCTGTCAGCCCGACGATGTGATGTCTCAGGACATCGGCAAGGCCCGAACCCACGGATGTGGGTTCGGGCCTTTTGTCATGCCTGGGG
>NZ_JAVKPP010000023.1:0-32324 GCF_040980965.1 Kocuria sp. CPCC 205231
CACGCCCGCCAGGCCCGCACCGACCGTGCGGGGCAGCTGCGGGCCCAAGCAGTGCGGTTGCGGGCGGCAGGAGCGACCTACCGGGCCATCGCCGAGGCCGTGGGACGCACCGCCCGCACCGTGATGGCCTGGCTGAAGAACGCGCCCATCTACGACACCATGCGGGAAGGTGAAGTTCTCCAAGCAACAGGTATTGGTTCCGGTCCCACGGTGTGCCCCACCCCCTCCCCTAGCCTGGAAGTGCCCCCCGGACCTGCCAAGAAAGAGGATGCCCCCGTGACGAGTGAACCCGCCTACCAGTGGCCCAAAGGCGTCCTGCCTGGAGAACCAGACCCCGACTTCCGGGACCGGCTCCTCACCGAGCACCGCGGCCTCACCCTCTGGGTGCCCCTGGACTACCTGGAGGATCACCCCACTGGCTCCGGATACTGGTCCTTCACGACCGCCTCCGACTACTGGGAGACAGTCAAGGACGGACCGTTCCACGGCTCTACGCTGGGTGGGCGAGAACTGCACGTCACTGAAGTGGGGGCCCGGGTCGGCGAACTCCACGGACTGCGCTTCCCACACCTGACCGCCGTCTCCTACGAAGTCACTCGAATCGCCGGTGAGACGTGCTGGTCAGCACGGTTCCCCGGCTACATCGTCCACTGAAGCGCGTGCCCGGGACCACTGTGGCAGTGCTCCCAGTGATTGTCTGACCGTTAGCTGGGCCGGTCAGGAACGCGTCCGAAGGCGGTCTAGTGCGGGAGCGAGGATCACCGCGAACATTTCCTGCAACGCAGCGAGGTCGTGATCCTCGGCCGCGGCCCGGGAGGCGGCATCGTTGACCGCCCCGGTGAACTGGGTCCAGTCCAGCCACCAGTCGGCGGCTGTGGCCGGACGATCGAAGACGAAACCCGCCGAGGGGGTGGTCAACGACACCGGTAGGAACGGCTGCGCTCCCGGGATCGTTATGCGCAGCTCCACGGCAGCGCAGCTGCCCCGCCCAGAGAAGGTTGTCCTGGAACAAGAGACGGTGAATGGTTTGCAGCTTGGCCAGATCTCGGGTGGGTGCCGGTGGGTGGTGGAACAGCTGCCGGATGTGGGCCGTCACCGGGTCAGCTTCCGCAGTGGCGAGCTCTGTGGTGGTGCAGGCGCCGATCAGGTCGGTCAGGATCTTGGTGTGTGGGTCCAGATGCGGGTCACGGTGCGGGTTGGGACCTTACTCAAGGCCGTAGCGGGCGCGGGTGCGCCGAACCAGCTCCTCGACCTCGAGCCCACCGGCGGCGAAATGATCCAGCTCCGCCCGGGTCGCCGCAGTGACGTGAAGTCCTTCCATGGCTGCGCTGTGCACCACGGAGGCCACCTGTCGTGCCCGGTCCACCTCGAGAGCCGGCGGCAGAATGTGCTGCTGAGCCATGGAACCTCCCCGATCAGTGTGTCGCGCCGCGCCATGCACAACTGTCTCCCACTCCCCCCATACTTTTGCGTGCCTCGCCGGTCCGAGAAGATGCAGGAGTGTTGATCTGCCGGTGGCCGTCGTGATCGTTGCCCCGGTCATCGATGATCCGGTGGTGTCGACGGCACTTGGCCTGGTGGTCACGGATCGCTGAGAGAGGTCGGATCTTCACAGGGTCTTCCTCATGTGGAGGCTGGGTATGGCCGCCTCCCGGTCGGCCGGTGCCCGAGGGTCCCCCACCGCCTGGCCCGGCCCTGGTCGATGTTCCAGCTCTTTATCGCGCTAGGGCACACGGGAAGGCTCACCGCGGGGTGGACCAGTACGCCTCGAGCCGGGCCATGGCGTCTTCGGGAGTCATTACGGCGACCTCTTGAGCGTTCAGTCCGACCTGGGTGATGAGGCGGCGGGCGAGCCAGTCCGGGACGGGTTCCACCGGGACCGGTTCGGGGGTGGCCTCGAGGTCCGCGAAGAGGCGGCCCATGGACTTCAACACCGTGGTGAGAGCGGTTGCCTGGGGTGAGGTGCCCAGGGCGGCGACTCGGGCGGTCATCTCCTGGTAGACCTCATCATCGGATCGGGCGCCGGCGGCCCAGACCTCGGCGACATCGATCACGGTGGCCCCGACGGTGTCGGTGGTCGTTCGCCACACGATGCGCCAGTCGCGGTCGCCGACCACTAGTTTGCGGAAGCCGATGAGGTCTCCCAGTAGTGGTTCGCCGGCCTCGACGGAGCGCTCCAGCAGGAGCATTTTCTTGAAGGCCCAGCGCACGATCTGGGGGTCCTTGCGGTGCAGCCGGTGCAGGTCGGCGATGGCGTCTTCGGTGAGTCGGACTACCGCCCGTGGAGCATCCGGGGTGGAGGGCCCGGGTGTGCTCACGGCTTGCCGGCGGCCAGGTCGGCGTCCAGTTCTGCCTCCAGCTGGGCCCGGTCCAGGCCGAAGGCGGTCAGTGCTTCATCCAAGGAGCCGCGTACTCCGCTGTCGGTGGCAGCTCGCACGATGACTAGGGCCGCATCGCGCAGGTCTCCCTCCAGGGTGCGCAGCTGCTCCAATTGGCGGGCGCTCACAACGGCGGCCACGGTTTTGCCGTGGCGGGACACCACGACCTCCTCCCCTGCCTCGGCGTCTTTGATCAGGCCGGCCACACCGCGCTGGGAGGCCTCGGTGACCGAGATGGGATGGGAGAGATCCAGAAGAGACATACTCAAAGTATACATTTTTCTGTGTAGTTCAGGGGCTGGTGAAAATGGCCACCGAGGCCGTCCAGAAGATCCTGCCCGCGCATGGAGGCATGATTTAGGGCCAGATCCCGGGCGGGCACGGGAACCGACTCATAGTTCGGTCGCTGCTAACCGAGGTCTGGAATCGAGGCCATCACCCAGCTGCGTGATGCCGACCCGGTGGCCATCCGGGACAAGTTCTCCGTGGTGCAGCTGCGCACCGTCCTGGAGCTCAATGGCTTCCCCGCTATCCCGGTGGAGGACGAGGTGGCGACCAAGCAGCAGATCCTGGTCTCCCGGTCGTTACCGGACCCGATTCACGACCCGGAGATCGTCGGGGCGGCGGTGGCCGAGTTTGCCCAACGTGCCTCCCGCCGGCTGCGGAAGGAAGGCGAGGTCACCGGGCGCTTCGTGGTGTTCGCCAGCACCTCCCCGCACCGGCCCGGACCCGAGCACAGCGTCTCCGCGCACGTGCGCCTGGCCGTGCCCACCAGCGAACCCACTCCCCTGGTGGCCGCGGCCCGCGCGGCCCTGGTGCCTAAGCTCATGCACGGGATGCAGTACATGCGCGCCGGCATTCTCTGCACGGACCTCGCCCCCGACGGAGCCGTTTCCGTCCTGCCTGAAGTACTCGAACAGCCCACTCACTTGGGGAGCTTATCGAGGCGGTGATCGAGCGCTTCGGAACCGGCACCCTGGCGCTGGGCCGGCTTGGCGCCCGCTCCCCCGCCCCCTGGCGAAACCGGCAAGCTGACCTGTCACCCGGGTATACGACCGACTGGGCGGAACTACGCACCGTCAGCTGACCCAAGACACAGGAGGGGCTGCCGCACGTTTCCTCGGCCCGGAGGGCCTCCGAAACGCTTGCCAAAGAGGAGGTTGGGGCGCCTCAGCGTCCATCCGGTGACTCGCCCACCAGTATCGCCGTACCGCGGTGGTAATAGTAGGAATAGTACTTATAGAATTTCTATGCTGCGTAATTCCTGGTTCATTGAGCCGAAGCAATCGGCTATGGGCCATACACATCCGGCTCGGTGTCCATGCTGGCCTCTCATCCTGCGATGTGTGACTGCTTCCCCTCGGCCGCCCACATGGTGGAGCCCCTGCCTGACCCAAGCCCTCCTCGCGTCACAGGGCCGTCCCGCCGACGAAATCGAGGTCCATCTGGTGGCCTCGTTTTGAGGATGCTGGACTCGAAGTCCCCTGGTCCTTGGGCTGCAACATGGACGAGCCTCGCTAGTGGGTCATGGGAACTATTCGTATTTATAGTACTAAAAGAGCTAAAATCGGTCCGGCAGCCGGTCCGCCCAGATGCGCATGCCATGAAGACTCGCCGTAGAGCGGCACGTCTAGGTGCAGGGTGCTTGTTCGTTCACAGGGCGGCAACGTTTCGAAGTTGGGGATTCTTCATGTCGTAAGGACAAGGGTTCATCGGGGCTTCCCCGTCAGTGCGACCAAGAGGTAGTGGCTCATCTCATTGTGGCCGACCTAGTTGAGTAAAGGACGTAAGTCGTGAGTACCGGCCGAACGTGGCGAAGAAGATCAGTGCCATGGACTTTTCCAGATCCTGGGCCCTGACGAGAGATAGGGCAGCGGGACGCTCGTGGCCGGCCTTCCGCCAAAATGAGATGAACGCGGGCCGCAGACAGAGGCTACTGATGGTGTCATTGGCACACCACAGGGTGTCGCACGCGAAGCAACTTACGCAGTGAAGCGTGCAGCTCTACCTACCATTCTTTTAGTAGTTTTAGTGGCTTTAACGGGAACGGTACTAAACCTAGTAATAGTACGAATAGTGGTGGAGAGTGCGCCGGGGATGAGTCGTGCAGACCTTTCCTGTCATGCCTTGAACTTGTCCCTTGATGCCAGTCAGTGGCAGTAGCCACGCCAGGCCATGGTGGGGCCCACAGCGTAGTCAATCTAGGAAAGGAAGCTGGCCTCTTTTACTACTAATAGTACTAACAGTAGTGTTAGAGGTTTTAGTGGTGTTGCCGCGCGGCCGTTCTTTGAGGGAGAAGTTTGGTGGGCACCTGCGTGGTCGAGAAGTAGAAAAAATGAGTAGTTCTCAGTGATAACAACCTCTAGCTGCCACAGAAGGTCGGTCCTGGAACTGTCTCAGACGGTGGCGTGGTCGTGGGCGCGCAGCTGGATCAGGGCCAGGGCGGTGAGCGGAATGTCCACCCCGAGACCGGCGGCGGTGGCGACGAAGGCCCCCAGTAGGTGCTCGCCCTCATGGGGCAGTCCGGCGGTGACGTCGCGGTAGAGGGAAGAGGTGAACCCTGAACCTGGTGTGCTGAGCATGCCCACCATGGCATCGTGCTCAGGCCCGGGCATCGGATGGCCGGCGGCCGCGGCGACCTGCTCGGTCTCGGCGATGACAGCGCGGATGAAGCGTTCCCCGTCGGGGGCGGCCACGATGTCCCCGATGGGGGCCCGCATTAGGCAGGTGATAACCCCGGCGGCGGTGATGAACGCCCACTTGTGCCACATGGCGCCCACTACGTCCTCGGCGATCGAGGCCTCCATCCCGGACACGGACAGCTCCCGGTGGATACGGCGGATCCGGTCGGTGACCCGCCCGGACAGGGCACCGAGGGTGAGGGTGGCGATCGGGTGCATTTGATGAATCGCCCCGTCGTCGGCCACGGTGGCTACCACCTTCACAATCCCGCCCAGCACCCGGGCCGGTCCGAAGCGGTCGGTGAGCGCCTGCAGGTGGGCCATGCCATTGAGGAAGGGCAAGACCATCGTCTCCGGGCCCATGGCGGGGGCGATCTGGTCAATCACGTCTGGCAGGGCACCGGCCTTGACCGCCACGATCACCAGATCGTAGGTGCCCTCCAGGGCCTCGGCAGTGACGGTGGCCACCGGGACTGTCTCCTCACCACCAGGCCCGACCAGGCGCAGGCCGTCTCGGAGCTGCTCGGCGCGGCGAGGGCGGACCAGGAGGGTGACGTCGCGCTCGGCCTGGATCAGGCGGGCCCCAAAGTAGCCGCCGGTGGCACCGGCTCCAGCGATCAGGATTCTCATCAGTTCAGTCCTTTCGATCCTGCCCGAGGAGGGCTTCGTCGATCCGGTCCCGGAAGAGTGGCTTCTTGTCCTTGGCGAGTGTACGGAGCTTGAGGCGTGGTCCAGGTGCGATGGACTGTACCGCGGATCCTTTACCCCTAATAGTACTTTCAGTGGTTATTTCCGGTGCCGCGCTTGGGTGCAATGCTTCCCAGCCGACACGACCGAGCTCACGGCGGGATGGCAAGAATTAGTGCGCCCGTTGCGAGATCTGTCAGGCCCGGCCGGGAAGGGCGTCCTCTGGTCGGGCGAGTCAGGTAGGACTTCATGGAGGCCAACCTCCTTCTTCAGACGACGCTTCCTCGGACAGTGTGGAACGGCATCGCAGATGTGTCGGGGGCTGTGAAGATCGACGGGTCATGGAAGAGAGATCGGCCTGCGGGGCTTCTGTCAGGCATGTCAGCAGGTAGACGAGCGACCGCCCCTAACAGTACTGTTACTCCTATTGGAGGTTATATCTATGACGACGCGCATCCTCGCTCTGTGCAACCAGAAGGGCGGCGTGGGTAAATCCACGACCACCTTCCACCTCGCTCGAGCTGCCATCACCGCCGGTCAACGGGTGCTAGTGGTCGACCTGGACCCGCAGGGCAACCTGACCAGTGTCGCGGCCGCCGAACCGGTGGCCGAGGACCAAGTGGGACTGGCAGATGTGCTCAGCTCTCGCGCTGAGGAGACTGCACGAGATGTGATCGTGTCCGGGGTGTGGGAGGGCCTGGACGTGCTGCCGACCACGGGGGAGACCCTCGGGTTCGTCCGTGACGAACTAGTAGTTGCCGGCGCCGGACGCGAGGGCCGGCTGCGTGAGGTCCTGACCGAGGTCGCGACTGACTACGACCTGATCCTCATCGACTGCGCCCCCAGCCTGGACCAGCTGACCATCAACGGGCTCACCGCCGCCGATGCGGCCGTGGTGGTCACCCAGTCAAAGCTGTGGAGCGCTAATGGGCTGGCGCACCTGCTGACCACGATCGACAACGTGCGCCGCTACTACAACCCGGGCCTGTCCGTGGCCGGGATCATCGTCAACCAGCACGAGGAGCACACCGTGGCCGGCCGGCACTGGCGCCAGGAGCTCCAAGAGGCCGCCACTGCCCGCTCTTTGACCGTGCTTACCCCGCCGGTGCCCAAGCGGGCCGCGATCGCCGATGCCACCGAGGCCGCCCGCGGCCTGGACGAGTGGGGCACCAGCGAAGCCACCACGCTGGCTGGGATCTACGCCGACTACCTCACCACCTTGGAAGGAGTCCGCTGATGGGACGGCCCGCACCGCGCAAGTCCAGCCTGGCCGGGCGCACCCCGGTCACCCCACCGTCGGCCGACCCCGCCCCGGCCGACCTGGCTCCTCCGATGGCGGCCCCGGCAGTCCAGGAACGGCCGGCCGCTGTCGCGCCGGAGAAGAAGAGCAAGTACCCGCCGAAGGTCTCCTTCTACCAGGACCCGGCCGACACGGCCCGGGTGCGCGGGGCTATCTTGCACACCCAGGTGGCCGAAGGCACCCGATCGCTCTCGGACTTCATCAATAACGCCGTAATGGCCGAGGTGCACCGCCTGGAAGCCAAGTACAACGGGGGTCAGCCCTTCCCCGGTGTCGGTGCCCGGGGCCTGCCCCAAGGCCGCCCCCTGGGACGCTAACGCGTCCGGGAAGATGGTGGGCCACAAAGGAACCGCCACCCAGCCCGAGGGCTGGATGGCGATTCTTTGCAGCGGTGCTCCGGCCGCTGACTCAGGCCACCGCGGCTCCTCGTGCGGGGCCCCGCGGTCGTGTCAGGAAATGACGGTGATGTTCGCCGCCTGCAGGCCCTTGGGGCCCTGCTGGACCTCGAACTGAACCCGCTGGTTTTCCTCCAACGAGCGGAAGCCTCCGGAATTAATTGCGGAGAAGTGCGCGAACACGTCCGCGGACCCGTCTTCGGGGGAGATGAAGCCGAAGCCCTTCTCGGCGTTGAACCACTTGACCACACCAGTAGTCATATCCAGTACCTACTTCTGTTCTGCGAACTGTCGAGCCTCCCCGAGGTTCGGAGGGCTCGTGCACGTCCGGGACGTACGTCGTCCACCCTGGCAGAAAGGCCCGTCCTCGGACAGCTGCTGATCACATACGACGCATGAATCACCCGCCTTGGGGCTGTCGGTGATACCGCGCTGCCGACTGTGCTCAGCGGGTGGGTGGTCTCGGGCCGGCTCACCGGTCCTGTCCCAGGGGCCGCACCGCCAGCGGGGGAGGGTGGGGTCGGGGATGGATTCTCGCGTGTCTGGCACTGATGCCGGGGTGCTGGTGCGAGGAGGTCGGGAAGAGACCCCTTGCGGTGACTGCGGCGTACGTCCGCTACGGTGGGTTCTCGCCCCGGACGCGCGGCCGGCGGGTTGGCTCGGTGCCTGCTCCGTGCTCTCTGAGGGATGTGGTCATCGGCTGATCCACCCCGCTGCCCGGTCGCACACTT
Source organism: Kocuria sp. CPCC 205231 (assembly GCF_040980965.1). Lineage (NCBI taxonomy): Bacteria > Bacillati > Actinomycetota > Actinomycetes > Micrococcales > Micrococcaceae > Kocuria > Kocuria sp. CPCC 205231. The sequence continues at coordinate 8,173 of NZ_JAVKPP010000023.1, forward strand.
GGTGCCGTGCCCCGTTGCCGAGGAATCGTTGTGGTGGTGGCGGAGACTGGGCTCGTCCCCTCCCACCTCACCTTCAGGAGAACAGATGGCACCTGCTCACGCCACGATTCCGACCCGTCTGCTGCCGGCCACGTTGCGCCCCGTCCCGGCCACCACGGGCTACGTGCTGGGCGCCTACACCGCCGGCCAGGAGGCCTATCCCGGGGCGGATCCCGCCCAGTGCCTGGAACTGCTGCTGGAGGACACCGTGGTCGCGGTCGTCACCGAAGGCGACGGGGCCCCGGAGCAGCTCACGGTGCGGGGTGCGACCGAACAGGACCGCCAGGGGCGCGAGAAGCAGTTACAGGGGTGGATCGGGGACTTCACCCGGGCCGGGCTGAGCTACCAGGAGCTCATCGGCGGGCGTCTCTATGAGGTGGCCTACGACCGGGAGCTGGTGGCTATCGCGCTGTTGGCCGAAGCGGAGCTCACCGCGATCCTCACCCAGGAGCCCGACCGTTACTACGCCACCTCCCGGGCCGCGGTGGCGCGCCTTGACGTCCATCCCCTGGCAGGGTCCTCGGCGATGAGTGATGAGCAGATCCGCGATCAGTTGGCCGAGCACGGGGCCGGGGTCGTGTTCTGGTCCCCGGCCCAGCACGCCTGGGTCAGCTGAGCACCCCCAGGGGGGGGCGAGCTCGCTTCCGCCGGTACAGGCATCGCCTGCCTCGTCTCCGCATGGATTTCCTCGTCCCGCACCGCCTCCATCCGGGAGGTTGACAGGGCTGATCATGCGAGGCTGCGGCTGAAGATCTCCCTGACTGATCTGTCGGCGGATGTGGGGGTCATTGACTGCCCGAACCGGCAGGGTGGGCCGTTGACGCTGTCGGCGTTGAACGCGGCGGACACCGTGGTCTACGCCGCCACCGCCACCAGCGATGGCATCGACGGGGTGGACGGGGCCCGGCGCACGGTGGCCCAGTTCCGCCGGCACCGCCAGCAGCTGGGCGCCCCGGACACCCTGAACGAGGCCGGCATCGTCGTCGGTGGGGTGAAGGAAACAATCATGAGCCGGGCGGCGGTGGCCAGCCTCGAGGAGCTGCGCGCCACCGGGTTGTTCCTGGAGCCGTTGATCCCGGACCGGGCCATCGTCCAGGAGGTACGGATTTCGGGGGAGTGGTACGGCCAATACCGCAAGGGCGCCCGGATGCTGGAGGCCTATACGGCGATCGCGAAGAAGGTGCTGCGATGACCGAGCAGCCCGAGCGCCCCGCCTCACTGGCCCGCCGCCGGCCTCGCCCGGCACCGGATGAGCACATCGACCCGGTCGACTACACACCCCCACGCACCCCGACACCCCAGCCCGCGCCAGCGGCGGTGTCGTCTCCGCCGGCGCAAACGGCACCGGCGGCGCAGCCTGCGGTGGCCGCGCCGAAGCGTGGGCGGGGTCGGCCGCGCCGGGAACCCACGATCCAGCTCGGGGTGCGGGTGGCCCAGGATGTCTCTGATCTGATCGAGGAGCTCACCGAGCACGACGGCACCGCCCGTGCGGTGATCGAGAACGCCGTGCGCGCCTACGCCCAGCAGATCAACCGATAACACCCCTACCTCCGGCAGGGAAGGGGTGCCGGTCGCGGGCGGCTTTCCCATGGTCGGCGACGAAGGAACCCGGCTCACCGGTGCTGGTGGGCCGGGTTCTCTCCTTCTTTGGGCAGGCGGCGGGATGGGACGGGTGGTCCCGTTGGTCTTCGAACGACGCGGGTGCCCGCGCACCTGCGGTAAGGGGCCAGGGCCAACCCCCAGCAGGGCCCGTTGTCGGGGGCCGAAGGGACGACCAGCGCGGTCCAGGCTGGACGCGGGGCGTCCCGTGGCCACCGTTGCCGGGAATGGTCCGTCAGCCCGTCACCGGCTGCTTACCGTGCGGACACGGCCACGGTGAGGGGTCCCGGTGCTCGAGCCTTGCCCCGAGGTGTTTCCCGGTGATGTTGCGGCCGTGGCCGCCGGCATCAGATCCCGATGTCTTGGAGCACCTGGTCAGGCCCGAGGGGGTGTTCGGGTGGGGGGGTGGGGGTCTACTGGGCGGCGTAGTAGGCGTCCTTGACGGACTGGTGGATGCGGCCGCGGTCGGAGACCTGGTGGCCGTTCTCCTTCGCCCAGGCCCGGATCTTCGCCGTCTCCGGGTTACCACCAGTGGAGGAACGGGGCCCGGTGGTCCGGGCGGGCTTGCCCTGGGCCCGCCGGCCAGCGGCCGCGTAGGGGCGCAGGGCCTCCCGCAGCTTCTCCGCATTAGCGGTGGAGAGGTCGATCTCGTACTGCCGACCGTCCACGCCGAACTGGAGGGTTTCATCGGCGGGACCACCCTCGAGGTCGTCCTCCAGAATGATCTGCACGCTCTGAGCCATCACAACACCTTTCCCTTGATCTCATCTTGTCTTTCGTCAGAATGCGCCCACGAGCAGAAGCCTCGTCATCTACCTACTTCCCCGCATACCTTTTTGAGGGAAACTGAGGTGGTGCCGATTGTGCTGCACGGTTTCAGGCGCGGACTTACCCTACCGACACAGGGCGATCAACCTAAAACGCCTTTGAAAGTAGCGGGCGCGCCCACATAGAAATCATCGGCAACGACCGGCACCGCTGACCTCATCGCCCCTTGATATTTAGTGGTCATGCAGCCGTGAAATAGCCCCTGCGCCGACGTAGCAACGATGCTCCAGCTCTTTGCAGCGCATAAGCCTGAGGCTCACGCTGACTTCAGTACCCCGGGAAAGGCTCTCCTGCGGGCCAGGGGGAAGGGAGGCCAAAGAATTTCAGGGGCGGTGTGCGAGGCGCATCGTTCCGAATTTCGGTGCCGATTAAGGTGGCCTTGTTCCATATGGGGAGGGCCTCGAGCTCGTGGTGGGTGTCGGGGTGGACCCACAGGTTGGGTGTTTGGCTTCCTATGGAGTAGGGCTGTAGCTGATTCACCATCAGTACGCCAGCGACGTTCTGACGCCGCCATCCGGACGGGGAGCTCCAGTACCCATCCGGTGTCCTGACTGAATGGGGAATCGTCCGGCCGTCGGGCAATTCCTGGAGGGCCACGCTCGATTGTCCGTAGAGAGCGTTCATGACGTGGAAGTGATCGCTGTCGAACATGTAGGTGCCCAGTGCCACCACGAACGGGTAATCCAAGGTCCCATAGGCGGAGCCTTTCCGGGAAAGCGCGCGTTTGATCGACGGCGCCTCATCGATCACCCCGACAGATCTGCTGCCGAAGGCTCCAAGCGCCCGGAGGCCAGGTTCACCACGGGCCTCGGGGGACTTCGGCATGACCTCAAAATGGAGCCCCCACCCGTCGCGGGACCACTCGAGGGTGGGACGTCCCTCGTCATCCCAATCATCTTGAGCTTGTTGAGTGACTTCGTCCGGGTCCAAGGTCTCCAACCACTGCTCCAGTTCCCGGCGCAGGGGCTTGGCCGGTAGGGGGCGAGGCCCTTGTTCTCCGACGTTGACCCACAGGAAGAAGTTCGGGCTGTCGAGTTGGTCCAGGGCGTCGTACACCTGCTTGAGCCGGTTGCTGTCGGCCACTTTGGCGTCGCTGGGGGAGATGGAGCGGGCCTCCACATACATGCCGTGCCCGTCCTTGATGGCCAAGAAGTCCGGACGTCGTAAGGTGCCCTCCAGCACGGGGTGGGGTTCGACCCGGTATCCAGCTCGAAGGAAAGATTCGTGCAGGTACAGCTCCAGGAACGCTCCCTGGGACTGCCGGTCATCAGGTGACCTCAACCGATTAGTTAGATCAGCAAACGACTCACGGTCAAGGCGCGACGCCCAGTCCTCGATCAGCTGCCGCACCTGGTCCCAGTACGCTCCCTGGACCCGATTGAGGAACTGTGCACTGCTTTCTGCATGAGAGGCAGGGGAGGAATCCATGCGAACCATGTCGCCGAAAACTTGGGAGATTAGGTCGGGCTCCTTGCTGGAGGCGTGAGCATTGAGGTCCATGGTGCTGTCCTATCAGGCCACGCCGACAGCATCGATATGTCGGCGGCCGTTGTAAGGATCGGGTGGTGGGACAACCCATAGGATCACCTGATGGATTCCTACCTGGAGAAGTCCCCGAACGCCGGCCGGATGGGCAAGGCCGCGGAGTATCTGGTGGCTTCGTTCTGCATCCTGGTCAGTCAGGGCCAGCTGAATGTCTCCACGTCGATGGTCGACGACGAGGGCGTGGATCTGGTGTTCCATCAGCGCGGCGGGACCGCGACATTGGCGGTGCAGGTCAAGGCTCGGATGCTTTCCGGAACTGTGGCCGCACGTGGACGTTTCCAGGCGTTCGTGCGGTCCCAGACCTTCACGCCTCGCAGCGACCTGGCGCTGCTGTTCGTGGCAGTGGACGACGAGCACGGCCAGCTGCGCCAGGCATGGTTGGTGCCCAGTGACGAGTTCGACAAGCGCAAGGGCACGCCCACCGCGCAAGGGCGGTATCGCTTCTCTGCGTCTTTAAAGCCGGGAACGCAGGATCAGTGGTCGCCGTATCGCCTCGACCCGCTCGAGCTGCCCGTGGCGATCCTGCGGTCTCTGGACAGGCTGGAGGCCTCTGACCGGTAGATTCGATCGTGCCCCCAGTGCAGTCGAGTAATAGGAGTGACCCCGGTGACGACGTCGGTTCATGAGGTGATGGCGGCGTTCCGTCAGGAGCGCACCAACTACGACCGGGGGGCGAAGTTCGAGGAGCTGATGGTCCGCTACTTCGAACTGGACCCGATCTACTCGAGCACCTTTGACCGGGTGATGCGGTGGTCGGACTGGGAAGGCCGCAACGGCCAACCCGACACCGGCATCGACCTGGTGGCCCGCCACCGGGGGGATGGGTCGTGGACGGCAATCCAGTGCAAGTTCTACGAACCGCACCACTACGTGTCCAAGGCGGACATCGACTCCTTCCTGGCCGCCTCGGGCAAGGAAGGGTTCTCCAACCGGATCATCGTCTCCACCACCGAGCACTGGGGCGGCAACGCGGAGGAGACAATCCAGAAGCAGACCATTCCTGTGCAGCGGATCGGTTTGTCGGAGATCGCCGCGGCCCCGATTGACTGGCATGTGGCTTGGCCGGCCGAGGACCAGCTCGAGGTCGATCTCAAGCCGGCTGCCAAGCATCAGCCACGCCCGCACCAGCAGGAGGCGATCGAGAAGGTCACCGCCGGTTTCACCGCCCACGACCGGGGCAAGCTGATCATGGCCTGCGGGACGGGGAAGACCTTCACCTCCCTGAAGCTGGTGGAGACCATGGCCGGCGCTGCCCGGGAGCAGGGGCGGGTCGGGGCGTTCCGTGTGCTGTTCCTGGTCCCGTCGATCTCCTTGATGTCCCAGACGCTGCGGGAGTGGACCGGCCAGACCGCTTTGCCGATGGCCTCCTATGCGGTGTGCTCGGACACCAAGGCCTCCCGTGCGGCTGAGGACATCTCCACGGTGGATGTGGTGATCCCGGTGACCACCGACGCCACCAAGCTCGCCCACGCCATCACGGGCGAGGTGGGGGAGCCGGAGGTCTCGGTGGTGTTCTCCACCTACCAGTCCCTGCCCGTCATCCACGACGCTCAGGCTCAGGGGGCGCCGGGGTTCGATCTGATCGTCTGCGATGAGGCCCACCGCACCACCGGCGCGACCCTGGCGGGGGTGGACGAGTCGAACTTCGTGAAGATCCACGACGGGTCCTACATCACCGGGTCCAAGCGGCTGTACATGACGGCGACCCCGCGGATCTTCGCCGAGGAGACCAAGGCCAAGGCCAGTGAGAACGCCGCGGTGCTCACCTCCATGGACGACGAGTCCGTCTACGGTCCGGAGTTCCACCGCCTGGGCTTCGGGGATGCGGTCGGGCGCGGGTTGCTGACCGATTACAAGGTGCTGGTGCTCACCGTCGATGAGGAGTACATCGCCGGGCCCCTGCAGCAGCAGCTGGCTGATGAGAACCACGAGCTCACCCTCGATGACGCGACCCGCATCGTGGGGTGCTGGAACGGGTTGGCCAAGCGCACCGGCCACAACGGCGACGGCGGCTTCGGAGCGGGGGAGAAGCCGATGCAGCGGGCGGTGGCGTTCCTGCGCGACATCAAGACCTCCAAGCGTCTGGCCGGCACCTTCGAAGGCGTCATCGACGCCTACGAGGCGGCTGGTGACAACATTCTGCGGTGTTCGGTGGAGCACGTGGACGGGACCTACAACGCCCTGGAACGCAACCACCGCTTGGACTGGCTCAAGGCCCCCGTCCCGGAGGGGGAGTGCCGGATCCTCTCCAACGCCCGGTGCCTGTCCGAGGGCGTAGACGTGCCGGCCCTGGATGCGGTGATGTTCTTGAACCCGCGCAACTCCGTGGTCGACGTCATCCAGTCCGTGGGCCGCGTCATGCGTAAGGCAGAGGGTAAGGATTACGGGTACATCATCCTGCCCGTGGCCGTGCCGGCCGGGATGGCCCCGGAGCAGGCGTTGGCGGACAACCAGCGGTTCAAGGTCGTCTGGCAGGTTCTCCAGGCCCTGCGGGCTCACGATGACCGGTTCAATGCCATGGTCAACAAGCTGGACCTGAACAAGTCTCAGGCCACCGACAAGCTGATGATCGGCCACGTCGGCGCCGGAGACGGCGATGACGAATACACCGACAAGACCTCCACGGAGCGGGAGCCGGAGGACGCGCTGCGCCGCGGCGTCCAGGGCATGCTCAACCTCGAGCTGGAGTGGCGCGATGCGGTCTACGCGAAGATCGTGGACAAGGTCGGCACCCGCACCTACTGGGAGGACTGGGCCAAGGACGTCGCCGACATCGCCGCCGCCCAGCAGACCCGCATCCGCGCCCTTGTCGACCAGGCCGACGATGCGGTGGCCGAGCAGTTCACCGCGTTCGTGAAGGGACTGAAGGAGAACCTTAACGACAGCATCGACGCCGAGTCGGCGATTTCCATGCTCTCCCAGCATTTGATCACCAAGCCGGTCTTCGACGCCCTGTTCGAGGGCTACGACTTCGCCGCCCACAACCCGGTCTCCATCGTCATGGACACCATGGCCACTGCCCTGGAAGGCCGTGGCCTGGAGGCGGAGACCGAGAAGCTGGCCGGCTTCTACGAATCCGTGCGCATGCGCGCAGCCGGGGTCGACAACGCCGAGGGCAAGCAGCGCATCATTGCTGAACTCTATGAAAAGTTCTTCAAGTTGGGTTTTCGCAAGCAGGCCGACGCGCTGGGGATCGTCTACACCCCAACCGAGGTCGTCGACTTCATTCTCCGGGCTGCCGATGACGTCTCCCGGGCGGAGTTCGGTCGCGGGCTCACCGATGAGGGCGTGCACATCCTCGATCCGTTCACCGGCACCGGGACCTTCATCACCCGCCTGCTGCAGTCCGGAATCATCAGTAAGCACGACCTAGCGCGAAAGTATGCATCCGAGCTGCATGCCAACGAGATCATGCTGCTGGCCTACTACATCGCCGCCGTCAACATTGAGGCGACTTACCATGGCATCGTCGGCGGGGACTATCGGCCCTTCGAAGGCATCGTGCTCACCGACACCTTCCAAATGTCCGAGGACGACGACACCCTCGACACCGAGATGTTCACCGCCAATAACGACCGCGCCGTGACCCAGCTCGAGGCCCCCATCAAGGTGATAATCGGCAACCCGCCCTACTCGGTCGGCCAGTCCAGCGCGAACGACAACAATGCCAATCTCGGCTATCCCACCCTGGACAAGGCAATTGAACGCACCTATGTGGCTCGATCTACGGCCACACTCAAAAACAGTCTTTACGACTCTTACGTCCGCGCCATCCGCTGGGCCACCGACCGCATCGGTGACGCAGGAGTCATTGCCTATGTTTCCAACGGCGGCTGGATCGAGGGGAACACCGCGGACGGACTCCGATTCACTCTGGCGAAAGAATTTTCTTCCCTTTATGTTTTCAATCTACGCGGGAACACGCGGAACTCTGGAGAAAAGGCACGTCAAGAAGGCGGTCAAATATTCGGCTCGGGCAGTCGGGCGACCGTGGCCATTTTGGTAGCAGTCAAAAAACCCAACCACACTGGCTCCTGCCGTATTCACTACTGCGACATAGGTGACTACCTCACCCGCGAGGAAAAACTTAAGCGAGTTAATCAAGCCACTCTAAGTAACATCAAGTGGCAAATGATTGAACCAAATGAATCCGGCGACTGGACCAAGCAACGTAATGCGGACTTCACCACTTACCCAGCTCTTGGGGACAAGAAAATCAGGAATGGGGAAACGACGGTCTTCCGCACTCACTCAGGCGGTCTAAAAACAAACCGTGATACATGGTGCTACAGTTACTCGCGCGCTGCAGTAGAAACAAACATGAATCGGATGATCGATGCATACAATCATCAGGTTGACCTAGTTACAACTGGGGTGATTTCGACGGATGAAGTTGACAGTGACCCTTGTCGCATCAGTTGGAGCTCCGGACTATCTGTAGACTTCCAGCGCAAACGGCGGCATCAGTTCAATTTGGCCGCAATCGTATCGGGAGCATATCGTCCATTTTCCAAACAATGGGTATATTTCGACGAAGGTCTTAATGAGCGACGAGGCACGCTTCCAGCTATGTTTCCAACGCCGCACCATGCCAATCTTGGAATACTCCTGACTGGGCCCGCATCTCACTTTGAATTTACGCCGTTCATGGTCGATGCTCTTCCAAATCTGCACACCTTAGACACCGCCCAGTTTTTCCCCCGATGGACCTATGAGCAGACAGAGGCTCCAGCAGACCAACTCAATCTTGGTGACCCCGGCCATGACATGGACGAATATGGGTATCGACGTGTCGACAACATCACCGATGAAATCCTCGCGGACTACTGCAGGGCCTACGGCCCGGAGGTGACCAAGGACGACGTCTTCTACTACGTCTACGGTCTTCTGCACTCCCCGGACTACCGCACCAAGTATGCGGCAGACCTAACCAAGATGCTCCCGCGCATCCCCCAGGTCGCCAGTTGCGATGACTTCCAAGCCTTCACTAATGCCGGCCGGCAACTGGCCGACCTACATTTGAACTATGAGATCGTCGAGCCGTATCCCCTGACGGAAGCCGTCAAAGAGAATGCTCCCATGGGTGCCGTCGACCTTTACCGGGTGACGAAGATGAAGTACGGGTCTGGCAAAGATAAGTCGAAACTCGTTTATAACCCCTGGATCACCCTCGAGCGTCTCCCCGTCGAGGCCCACGAGTACATGCTTGGGCCGCGGTCCGGGATTGACTGGCTGATCGACCGCTATCAAGTCAAGGTCGACAAGAAGTCCGGCATAACCAACGACCCGAACGATTGGGCGGCCGAACATGGGGAACCACGCTATATCCTTGACCTGATTAAGCGCGTGACCACGGTGAGCGTTTGCACGGTAAAAATTATTTCTCAGCTCCCGCCACTGGAAATAAATACGCCTTAGTCAGTTTTTCATTGAAAAACCCACAATTGCTGCCATAAATGAAAGAGCGCCCCACCCTGACGGGTGGGGCGCATGAGGATCGGCTAAGAATTGACACCTTAGAATCTGACCCCTAAATCAGTGGCACTTCTTCGTGGTTGGTGTCCACAGTCGCTCTTTGAAGGTGCGTCAATGTACGTGACACCGTGGGGAGAGCCGCACCTCCTGCATCCAGTGAGCGTGTCTCGTCGAAGGAAACCTTAACTCTTGTACCAGGGGTCGCGGCTAGACGAGCCGCCTCCGCCAGTCTCTTGTCATCGGTTGAGGACAGAGTCAGGATGTTGCCTGTCTCCGGGATTATAAAAACATGGCCAAGAGAGTTTTTTACGCCGTCTACGACGCCAAAAATTTCCTTGGCTGTCGTTACCTCTTCAACACCGTTCAGGGACGTTACTAGTCGCTCAGCACCTCGATGGGTCAGGCGGACTGGGTCTATGCCCCTGCCTCGTTGGGAGATGCTGCCTTCGATGTCCCATCCGGCGCGTTTGACGTCTAATGCCGCCAAACGCAGGGCACGACGAGCCTGCTTGGGGATTCGTGCAATGACTACTTCGTCATCATCTGTCGCTTCATCCTGGGAAGCAGTTGACATGGTTTGCGCTATCGCCCTGACCGCTTGTGAATCCAAGGTAGTGCTTTCGGTCAGCTCAGGAGTTCCAGAATTGCGTGGCTTTCTAGCCTCAGGCACCTGGAGGATCACTCGTACGGAACCGGGTTGCACGCCACTCACCAAAAGGTTGTTCCGCCAGGCACGCTTGTCCCCGATGGCTTTCGCCGTCTCCTTCACTGCGTCTGATAAGTGGGAAATGAAGTCTCCAAGGATGTTGGCGTTCGTTGCATGATGCTGAACCGACTCCCCAGTGAGGTGTAGATCCAGCTGCACCTGCTCTGGAGCAAGCTCGCTCTGAAGCGCGACAGATAGTTCCGGAGAGTTAGCAACTCCAGCGACGAGGGATTGCATCAGAAGAGCGTCCAGTGAATGGTTCCCGGTCCGGTATCGAGCCGCTTCGACTATCGCCGACCCAAGTTCGTTCGGGATCACCCCCAAGCCAAATTCGGGCACACCCTGCTGAGGACCACCGTGGGGCCTAGTCGGGTCATGCATTTGGGTTCACCACCTCTACAAAGCCCTTCCGGACTCCGTGCCTGGGTTGCTTATGCTCGTCTGTTACGCCTGACCACTGCTCGAACCACACCCGCAGGGAGGGTTGGTGACCAGGGTCACCTGTATCAACGCCGATGAAGCCGTCAATCATCCCGCCCATTGGCTGCAAGCGACGGAGATGAGCGAAGTCGGGGCTGCTCGCCGACACATCCTGGAGGGTGAGCAACTGGTTCAGTTCCGCCTTTGCCTCCTCAGTCAGGGCCGTGTAGTCCTCAAGCCTAATGATGATGGCGACATCGATGTCTCCGGGAGCAGCCCAACGCTTGTGAGTGACGAACCCCCCGTTGATCCACAGCCGAGCTTGAGGGAAGAAACGCCAGACCAGGGTGCTGTAGATCCGCAGCGCGTCGAACAGTAACTCGCGCTGCTCCGAGAAGGGAGCCTGCTTCACGAAACGCTCGTGCAGCTCCGCCATGGTGCAACGGTACGGCTGGGGGAAGACACAAGGGGGGAGCAGGTCGGCCTGCATCTCTGGCAATGCCACGGCGCCCCCTTCGCTTCAGTACGTGCTCTGCGTGCCGGCCTCAGCATTTCATGAGAACCGCCCCACGGGATCACTGACACCCCTTCCGTCTTTCAACCCAAGGGTTATGAGTCAATGTGGTTGCGAGACATTCCAGTGGAGACTGGTTGTGCTGTCGTGAGCGCGGTGCTGAGGCTTGAAGCATCCGTGGTGCGCTGCGTGGCGTGGGTCGTTGTCGATCCCGTGGTGGGCGGTGGGGCGCCGTTGTGCTCAGTCTTCGGTGTGGAGGTGGCGTTGCAGCCACAGGGTCAGCCACAGCTTCAGTCTGATCTCGTCCCAGTCCGGGGCGTTCACGACCAGCGCGGCGGGCCCGTAGCGGTGGACCGAGGTAACCCCGTCGCGGTCGCTGAGCTCGGCGATCAGTTGCTTCACGGTCTCCGGGTGGTCCTCGGTGAGGTCGGGTCGCAGCCCGACGTCGAAGCAGTCGACGTCGGCGACCACGCACACCAGCGGATCCTCGGCCGTCTCGGCCGCCGGGCCTTCACCGCGCAGCGCCGCGATGGTGTGTCGGGTGTGGTGGAGCATCTCGGTTCCGCTCATCGGGTCGCGGCCGTGGGCGGACTGGTAGGCGCTGTAGAGCGGAATCCCGGGGAGGAAGATCTGGTGGTTGCCGGCGACGAGCACCGGGTAGTTGCGCATGGGATAGCTGTCGAGGCGGTGTTCGCCGATGCGCCACTGCACACCGGGGACCGCGGCGGTGATGATCTGGGCGAGGTAGGAGGTGAACCCGTCGACCAGGGCCAGCGTCTGGGCCGGTGGGTGGGGGTCCACCAGCATCCCGTGGCGGGCCCAGCTGGGCCACCCGGGGCGGGTCGGGTCCTGAGCCAAGGACCGGGGATCGACCCCGTACTCGGAGGCCCGGGCGGTGATCCACTCCCACACCGGGGCGAGTGAGTCCACCGTGCCGTCCAGCATCATCTGCGGATCCAGGCCGTGGGCGGCCAGCACGGAGCGCAGGTGCGCCAGTCCTGCGGGGCGTTCGGTGCGGAACTCCTCGAGCGCGTCGGCGGCCTGGGACTGCGTCATCGACTCGTAGAGCAGCTCCGTCATGACGTTACTGTAAGTGCCTGCCCTGCTGGGCGTCGACGCCGGTGGCGGGGCTGGTCCTGCCGGCTCAGGCGGAGGTGAGGGGTCAGGCCGCGCGGCGGGGGCGATCCCCTCATGCCTGCCCTGGTGGGGCCGGTGCAGGAGGAAAGGCCGTGGTGTTGTTGGCGCGGTGGATGCGCAGGATCACCCGTGCACTGGTACGGTCTCTTCTTCGAGGTCGTTGAGCACCCATTCCGAGAGTTGTCCGGCTGGGACGACGATCGTGGTTTCCCGCAGCTGCAGCGCATCTTGGGTCGACAGGGACCTTTCCGGGCTGTCGGCGTCGTGGGCGGCCAGTGCTGCGAGGTAGCCGCCGGCCAGTGCCTTGCTCCAGGCCGGGTAGTGGGTGTAGCAGGAGTGGGCGGGGTCGGGGCTGCGCACCTCCAGCCACCGTGCCGGCTCGGGCAGATCAACGGTGGCGGGCATCGGGCACTGGTGCAGAACCCAGGTGACCTCGGCCCACCGGCCCGCGGGGGTTTCGATCATGGGGTAGTAGGTGGCGACCCATTGCGTGGGGGAGTGGGCGTGCAGCTCGACTGCAAGGGCCCTGGAGATGTTCATGCCAACTTCCTGTGCACGGCGGAAAGATTGTGTGCCGGTCCTGGTGCCGGTCTGGGTCCAGGCCGCGTCACCGGGCCCGAGGAGAGCATAATGAGAGTTCCTCAGAATAGGCAGTGAGTCGATCATTATGGAAGCAAGCTGAGCGATCTGATTCCCGCCCGTCTTGCCGGCCATGGGTTGCGAGACGTCACGCCGGACGACTTCGGCGGCCATGAATGGTTGCGGTTTTCCGCGGCTCGGTGTGACTCGTCGGAGATGAACGGCGCCCTTCTCGAGGATCCGAGTGGCGGGGTGCGAGACAGCTTGCCCGGGGCCGGCTGTCGGCATCCGGCCGGCACTGCGCCCCTGGGAGTCGTTCTGGTCCCAGGGGCGCGACGTCTGTGCCGGCGTCAACTGCTTGGTGCTGCTGGGGGGTCCTCAGGTGGTGGAGACCGTGGGGGCGTCCAGGTAGACCTTGGATCCGGCGGCCCGGAACTGGGCGGACTTCTCCTGCATTCCGGCGATGGCTTCCTGTGCGGCGGTGCCGCCGAACTGGTCGCGGATGTCCTGGGAGATGCGCATGGAGCAGAACTTCGGCCCGCACATCGAGCAGAAGTGGGCGGTCTTGGCCGGTTCGGCCGGCAGGGTCTCGTCGTGGAAGGCCTCGGCGGTGTCCGGGTCCAGGGACAGGGCGAACTGGTCCCGCCACCGGAACTCGAAGCGGGCCTTCGACAGCGCGTCGTCCCGCTCGGTGGCCCCGGGGTGGCCCTTGGCCAGATCCGCGGCGTGGGCGGCGATCTTGTAGGTGATCACCCCGGTCTTCACGTCGTCCTTGTTCGGCAGCCCGAGGTGCTCTTTCGGGGTGACGTAGCACAGCATGGCCGTGCCGTAGCGGGCGATCTCGGTGGCCCCGATCGCGGAGGTGATGTGGTCATAGCCCGGGGCGATGTCGGTGACCAGCGGGCCCAGGGTGTAGAACGGGGCGCCGTGGCACAGTTCCTGCTGCCGCTCGACGTTCTCCCGCACCAGATGCAGCGGGATGTGACCGGGGCCCTCGACCATGACCTGCACGTCGTGCTCCCAGGCCCGGGCGGTGAGCTCGGCCAGGGTGTCCAGCTCGGCGAACTGGGCGGCGTCGTTGGCGTCGGCGATCGACCCGGGGCGCAGCCCATCGCCCAGGGAGAAGGCGACGTCGTAGCGGGCGAAGATCGTACAAAGCTCCTCGAAGTGGGTGTAGAGGAAGTTCTCCTGGTGGTGGGCCAGGCACCACCCGGCCATGATCGACCCGCCCCGGGAGACGATCCCGGTGACCCGCTCGGCGGTCAGCGGCACGTAGCGCAGCAGCACCCCGGCGTGGACGGTCATGTAGTCCACGCCTTGTTCGCACTGCTCGATCACGGTGTCGCGGAAGATCTCCCAGGTCAGGGCGTTGGCTTCCCCGTTGACCTTTTCCAGGGCCTGATAGATGGGCACGGTGCCGATGGGCACCGGGGAGTTGCGGATGATCCACTCCCGGGTGGTGTGGATGTCATCGCCGGTGGACAGGTCCATCACGGTGTCGGCCCCCCAACGAGTGGCCCACTGCATCTTGTCCACCTCCTCGGCGATCGAGCTGGTGACCGCGGAGTTGCCGATGTTGGCGTTGATCTTCACCAAGAACGCCCGCCCGATAATCATCGGCTCGGCCTCGGGGTGGTTGATGTTGGCCGGGATGATCGCCCGACCCGCCGCCAGCTCGGAGCGGACCAGCTCGACGTCGCAGTTCTCCCGCAGGGCCACGAACCGCATCTCCTCGGTGATGACCCCGGCCCGGGCGTAGTGCATCTGCGTGACCGTCCGGCCCTCCCGTCCCCGCAGAGGCACCGGGCGGGCGCCCTTCCATTCCTGGGAGGCTTCACCACGCCGGATCGCGGAGCGGCCGTCGTCGAGCAGGTTCCGCTCCCGCCCCAAGTAGGTCTCGACGTCCTCCCGGCCTTGGATCCAGGAGGCCCGCAGCGGTGGGAGTCCGACCACCGGGTCGCTGCCCGGGCCGGCCGTGCGGTAGACCCGTAGCGGCGGGTTCGCCGCCCCGCCCGGGGAGTCCGCCAGGGTGATCTCGGTGACCGGCACGTGGAGATCGCGCTCGGTGTCGTGGGCATACGACAGGGCGTGCGCATTCGATGCACTCATGGGAAATGTTCCTACTTCCTTCGCCGGCATTACCCGGACAGGTTCGACGGTCGCAGGCTGCCTCAGCCCGATCTCAGCCCCTGCAATGGGGCTCCCGTGTGGACGGCACCGACCCTAACACCTGCGTGACCACCGTCACCACCCAGACGACCACCGCATCGAGCACCACTCCTCTTTTCCTCCAGGACCGAGGCGACTCGGCTTTCGCAGTCGGCCGAGGCGGCGCTCAGGCGTGATCGGTCGATGAGCCGGGACCGGCAGCCTCGGCAGGAACGTCGTCGGTTTCCTCCGGCTCCGAGACGGTCGTGGCCTTGGTGCGGTTGCCGGTGATGACCACACCCTCGGTGGTGAGATCAACGCAGAGCATGCCGTCCTCCACGAACGGCTTCCACCGCCTCGTAGCGGTGGTGTCGATCCCGTAGTGCTGGGCGAACGCGGTGGCCGAGACAATGGCCTGCCCCGGCCCGCGCTTAGAACCGGTGCGAACCGCATAGGCATGCGGGGACGAGTCATCGGCTGGGCGCAGAGCCATGACCTGACGATCCTGGTCGTAGAGCAACTCCACCGTCTCAGTATTGCCGAGCAGGTCATGGGCGGCCTTGTTCAGCGAGATCACGCCTCGCTTCTGAATCGTGACACTGGGCGCCTTCGCCAACGGAGTCATCCTCTTGTCGAACACCTCAAAAGGCACCAAGCTCTCCCATCCATCGAACATCTGTAGACCAAATCAACAATGCCCAGCGTAGTCATTGCGCCGCAGGTTCGACCACGTTCTGCGCCCATGCTATGCATGCCCTGCACGGCGCGCATCTGCCCAAGCGCTTCGAACGCCCCCGGGTCTGTCACACAACACCGGAATCGAACCCTTTGTATGACCTAGGATAAGTAACGGGTTAAGTGACATTAAAGGGAGGTCGGCGGATTCGCGACCGCCTTGTCACGCAAACGGTCGTATAAGTGATGGAGGATCAGTGCCATGCTGGTGGGCTACATGCGGGTGTCGAAGGCCGACGGGTCGCAGACCACCGACCTGCAGCGCGACGCGCTGCTGGGCGCCGGCGTCGAGACGGAGGCGTTGTACGAGGACAAGGCCTCCGGGGCCAAGGACGACCGTCCCCAGCTCGCCGCGTGCCTGAAGGCGCTGCGGTCCGGGGACACCCTGATGGTGTGGAAGCTCGACCGGCTGGGGAGGAACCTGCGCCACCTGGTCAACGTCGTGCACGAACTCACCGAACGCGGCATCGGACTGAAGGTCTTGACGGGGCAGGGCGCGGCGATCGACACCACCACCGCCTCCGGGAAGCTGGTGTTCGGGATCTTCGCCGCCCTGGCCGAGTTCGAGCGCGAGCTGATCTCCGAACGCACCGTCGCCGGGCTGGCCTCAGCCCGGGCGAGGGGACGCAAGGGCGGGCGCCCGTACAAAATGACCCCGGCCAAGGTGAGGTTGGCGGCGGCGTCCATGGGTCAGCCCGGCACCAACGTGGGGGAGCTGTGCAAGGAACTCGGTGTCACCCGCCAGACCCTCTACCGCCACGTCTCACCGACCGGACAACTGCGCGAGGACGGGACCAAACTCCTGGCGCTGGGCCGCAGCAAATGAGGCGGAACTGATCCGGGCGAACCACTGCGCAGCCACCGCCGCGCATCGTGGCCCGGAGGAGATGCCACCACGAAGCAAGCACCGAAGACCGCCACCGAAGACCGCCACCGAACGAGAAGAATTCGCAGGCTCGGGCCTTCCAAGGTGGTCTGTGCAACGGCGATCCGTGATCGAATGTGACGGTCGAAGGCAGCCGGCAGCCCACAGGCCGGGGCAGGTGCGTATGTTCCCGTCTAACGGCACGACTCCAGGGCCGGTTTCAGGACCGCGCGGGATCGTGCACTCTCACATCAGTCGAGATTCGAGGAGGCCCCGCATGGCCGCTACACCCACCCTGACCGAGCGTCTGGCAGCAGGTCCTGTCATCTGCGCCGAGGGCTTCCTGTTCGAACTGGAGCGCAGGGGATACCTCAGCGCGGGCGAGTTCGTTCCCGAAGTCGCCCTGGAGTACCCGGAAGCTCTGCGCGCGCTGCATGTGGACTTCCAGCGCGCCGGATCGGACATCGTCGAGGCCTTCACCTACAACGGACACCGCGAGAAAATGCGAGTCATCGGCAAGGAGGATCTGCTCGAACCGCTCAATCGATCCGCACTGCAGATCGCCCGAGAGGTGGCCGACGCCCGTCCCGGGAACCTGATGGCGGGAAACATCTCGAACACCAACATCTGGAATCCCTCCGACCCGGGCAGCCAAACCGCGGTGCGGGCGATGTTCGAGGAGATGGTGGGGTGGGCGATCGAGGAAGGAGCCGACCTCATCGTCGGGGAGACCTTCTACTACGCCGGCGAAGCACTGGCCGCCCTGGAAGTGGCACAGAAGTCCGGGCTGCCCGTCGTCATCACTCTCGCTCCGATGGCCTTCGAGGAGATGGCCGACGGAATCGGCGTGGTAGAGACCGCCCAGCGCCTCGAGCAGGCCGGCGCCGATGTCGTGGGCATGAACTGCTTCCGGGGCCCGGAGACGATGATGCCGTGGGTGAGACAGATCCGTGCGGCGGTCTCGTGCCACGTCGCTGCGCTTCCGGTGCCGTATCGCACGACGAACAGCGAACCGACCTTCTTCAACCTCTCCGATCCGCACGCACGCGTGGCCTCTCCGCACCAACGGACGTTCCCGACCGCGCTGGACCCGTTGGCCACCAACCGGTACGAGATCAGGCGTTTCGCCCAAGAGGCCCTCGAGCTCGGTGTCCGCTACCTCGGCGTATGCTGCGGGGCCTCTCCGATGCTCGTGCGTGAGGTCGCCGAAGCTGTGGGGCGTGTGACCGAAGCAAGCCGGTTCTCCGAGCGGATGGAGAACCACTTCATGTACGGCAGCAACGAGCGTCTCCCCGCGCACATCGTCGACCTCGGCGACCGCGCCTGAAAAAGGGGGTGGGTCGCAGGCCGGCACCAGCGGGGGCGGGCAGCAGATACCGATGGGGTCCCCGATGTCCGACCGACATTCTCCGTTCGGAACACGGGGGTGGCTGACCACGAGATCGAAGTGAGATTCGTCCTCACGGCCTTCGATACCCGCCCTGGGCCGGACCCGGCCACACCGGCCTCCCAGGAAATGCCTGGCCACCGCGGCGGTGACGACCGCGCTGCCCACCGTTGCCGTTCTCTCAACCAGCCGGCCGGACAGCCCCTCGGTAGCATGGGCCCAACCACCGTGCAGAGGACATCTGCCATTTGTGCAGTCGACTTCGGAAACTGACAGAAGACCTGCGTGAGCATATTCAGGGCGACTGCTTCGTTTCCCGCTGCAGGTGTCGGTTCGGCGGCCACTCGGCGAAAATCAGCGCACCTGTTCCCTAGGGTTGACGGTAGTAGCGTTCCTCGAGCTGTCGGTCCAGGCCTGTCTTGCGTGCCCGGGCCGCCAGCACCTGCAGGAGCGGGGTCATTGCCCGTGCGGGGCCGGCGGGGTGGATGTCGGACTCCACCAAGATCAACGCCCCCCACGTGAGCTTCTTCGGCCGCCCGTCGGGGTGGGTCTGCCCGTCGGTGGCCATGTTCTGAAGGGCGACCAGCCACTTCTCGAACCCGGCGTGGGCGGGGCGGACCTCCAGGAGAAACCGCAACGTCTTATCTCCGGCACTGAGCCATTGGTGGACCGCCCGCGGGGGGACCACCGCCTCCTGCCCGGTTTCCACCCGCACGTCCTGACCCGCGATCTTGCCGGTGAGAGTGCCTTCGAACATGTGCAGGGTCTCGGTGTAGAGAGTGTGGTAGTGCGGGAACACTTTGATGCCGGGCTCATATTCGGCGTACAGCAGGCTGTACTGCCCGTCGGTCTCCTCACCGGTGCGCACCCAGGTCAGGGCGGTGCCCTGCACCTTGTCCCGGTAGGTCGCCCGTCCGGTGCGCATCTGGCTGATCTGTTCCGTGGTCCATTCCATCGCCATCGCCCCCGATACCCAGTTTACGATCGAGCACCACTGGCTGTCCCAGGTTGTTTCCCGATCGGAATCTACGGCCAGGCAGCGCCTCGCGGGGTAAGGGATGCGAGACGTCTCGTCCTAGAAATTTGCGCCCGCATGTTTCCGCGGTTCGGCCTGTCTCGTAGCTATGTGCTTTATCCTGGACCCTAGAATCGGATACTCAACGTGAGTTGCGAGACAGATGGGGTGGACTTGGGGAAGCTGATATGCCCGGGTGTCGACGCGGCAGCAGGACGCGTACCGTCAAGTGTCCGACCTGCTGACCGCCGGCGTGCGGCGTGATGACCTCTATGTGGACCATGGAGTGTCTGGAGGACGTGCGTCGCGTCCGCAGTTCGACAAGGCCGTGGCCGCACTCGAGGAGGGTGACACATTGGTCATCACCACGCTGGACCGTTTGGGGCGGTCGACGCAGAACATGCTGATCTTCGCTGAGGCGCTGCGGGGGAGAGGCGCCGGGCTGCGGGTGCTGAACTTGGGCGGGGGAGACGTGGACACCGCGACTCCGATGGGTTCGATGGTCTTCACGGTCATGGCCGCTCTGGCGCAGATGGAACTGGAGATCAAGCGGGAGCGGATCACCGACTCGGTGGCCAAGCGCAGAGCGGCCAGCAAGGATCTGGGCGGGCGGCGCCAGACCTTCACCGACTCTCAGGTCCGCAACGCCCTGCGGCTGGTCGATTCCGGGGAGCCAGCCACTCAGGTCGCCCGAGATCTCGGGATGTCCCGGGCAACCCTGTATCGGCGGATCCGGGAGCTGCCGCAAGCGACGACCATCTGAGTCCGTCTTCTCCTGCGGGCATTGTGATGCACATGTCGTGCTGCCTGGGCGGGCACCCCCTATAGGGCGGGGTAAGCGGGCATCAGCCCCGCAGGGTTTCCTGCCTCCGAATCGTGATGTAGTCCCGCAGCAGGAGGGTTCCCTCAGTGACCAGGTGGGCCTCGAAGACCGGGGTGATGGCGCTTCACACGGTGTTCCAGGCAATCCTGCGCATATTGGACAGGGCCGAGATCACGATGTCATGGGCGCGCAATTGGGCCACCGCCCAGGTGACTGCACGAGTGGTGAGCTTGCACCGAGGTGCAGCCAGCTCGTCGATCTCGCTGAAGGTTAGCGCATCACAGGCATCCTCGAGGCATCGGTAGATCCTCTGGCCCAACACCACCCGAACCGGGACTCCGGCGCATGGCAAGTCGTGGAGCAAAACCGTCCGCCGGCCGTGGCCGGTCGCGATCACCCCGCAGGAAGGACCCCCGGTCAGCGACGGCACGGTCTCGACGGTCAGGGTGAACGAGCGTGGACCACGCTCGACGGCGAGCACGTGAACGTCGGGCAGGTCAAAGAGCGTGCAGGCAGGCGCGCACCTAGCATGAAGCATGTCGAGGCCTTCAGGGAAGGTTGGATTTAGCACCCCATTCTGGAGGCCTCGACCTCTTCCTCGCCCCGTGACACACCCCGGCAGAACCGCTCACCCATGCTCATCTATGAAGGGTTCCTTTACCCCCTTTGGGTCGCAGGATTTCAATCTAAGAAGATGAAGCGTCAAGAACCTGCAGGAAAATTAAGTGGACCCATAATGCCAGCGTTTTCTGAGGAGAATTTTTGAACATAATGCACATATTGTGCAAAAGTTGACCAGGGGTGCCCTTGACTGAATGGCACCCCTGGTTAACTCATTATTTTAATTACAACTTACGTTTTTGCGTAAGACTCAATAGTTTAGTAAATGAAGAGTGACGCTATTGCGGTAATTAACAGCAGTAGTGCACCCACAAGGAAAAGGTATGAATATTTCTTAAACAAGCCTAATACTTCGTCGGTGGTTGCACTCCTGTCGAAAGACTGCAAGTAATGTACTGTTGACTCCGTGGGCCCCCATCCACGATTAAATGTAAAAAACGCCAGGAAATATACTAAAAACCCTCCGGATAGGACCCATGTTGACTCATTATTGTTACCCTGCCATTCCGTTCCGGCAAAAACGAAAACTAAAGCTGCGACTGCGATCATTAAGAACGTGCCGAATGTTAGTAATGTAAAAAACTTTGCACTCATGTAATCCTCACATTGTAATTTAGAGGCCGCCAGATACCGTGAATTCAGGTGCTATGCCAAAAGCAGGAGCGCCTAGACCGGCTGATCCTTGAAGGCCTGATGTTCCGCCGCCACCTGCTACTCGAAATGGTCCTGCGCTGCCTGCGATTTGGCCCCCGAAGTCTCGCTCGCCCTTTTCATAGTCTCCACTTCCGGTGGATACGCCGATGTTAGGGCCAATTTTAGGACCAATACCAAAGGCGAAGTTAAGTCCACGATCACCATCTGTATCCACTCCGGGGGATATAGTGGCGCAGAAAATGATACATACCCCCAGGTCGGCATTAAGTGTCGCCAATCCAAGCGGATCGGCGTTGTTGATGGGGTCGTTGGCGGCGAAGGCGTAGCGGTTGGCGTTGGCCGGGTCCAACGGGGAGTCAAGGGTGTCCATCTGGGAGAAGCGGCCCCAGGCTACGGAATACCACCGGTGGCCGAACTTCACCCAGTTGGTGGTCCGATCGTGTAGGCCGCCTTTGAACTGGTAGGGATTCATGGGGGTGCCCCATCCGCCGGAATCTTCGGTCAGCGTCGGAACTCCGTAGGGGTCGTACTCGTAGGCGGTGGCGGTGTAGGAGCCGTTAGTGACTAGTTGTAAGAGGGCATGACGTTATTGGCACGGGCCGGGACGCGTGAGGCCGGGGGCTGATCGCCGCAGGCGGTATGGGGTCGATGGTAGTTGAAGTGGTTCACCCACACCCCGATCGCGTCCCGGCGGGCCTGCTCGCTGGCGTAGGGGCGGACGTAGAGCACCTCGTCGGCCAGCAGCCGGTTGTACCGCTCGACCTTGCCGTTGTGCCGTGGCGTGTAGGGCTTGATGCGCTGGTGCCGGCCGGCCAAGGCTTCCACGCAACGGGTGAAGTCCCGGGCCCGGTAGTTGGCGCCGTTGTCCGTGACCACCCGGTGCAGACGGGTGATGCCGTGGGCGGCGAAAAAGGCTCGCGCCCGGCAGAAGAACCCGATCGTGGTCGTGGCCTTCTCGTCGGCGAGGGCCTCGGTGTAAGCCAGCCGGGAGAACCCGTCCACGGCCGAGTGCAGGTAGGTGTAGCCGACCTTCGCCCCGGGCCCGCGCTTGGACTGCTTCGCGGCGCTGGACCCGCGGCCATGGGCCCGCCAGCCGCCGCCGTCAGGGATCCTGCCGACCTTCTTCACATCCAGATGGACCATGTGTCCGGGCCAGGCGGCGCGGATCCGTCCCGGGGCCCTGCGGGAGTTCTCGCCCTCAGGGGTGAGGTCGCGCAGCCGGGAGATCCCGAGTCGATGCAGCCAACGGCCGACGGTGCGCAGACTGATCGCCACGGCGCAATCGGCCAGGTGACTGTGGATGCGCCGCGCCGACCACTTGCGGCCCCGACGGAGCGCCTCGATAAGGTCGACCACCGCCGCCGGGGTGCGCGTACGTCTCTCGTGCGGAGCAGAGGAACGGTCGATCAGCCCTGCTTCCCCGGCCTCGAGGTAGCGGGCCACCCAAGTGGCCACGGTCGGCCGGGAGACCCGGAACTCCGCGGCCACGTGGGCCTTGGGGATCCCGTCCTCGAGGTGGCGCAACACCATGCGCAGCCGGCCGGTCGGGGTCAGAGGTGCATTAACGTGGGTCATGAACGGGCTCTCTCGCGCGGACGGACGGTGTAGGAACTTCCATCCTGTGACGAGGAGCCCGTTCCTCAACTCATCGACGCACCCGCGCCAAGAACCTCATGACCCACAACAGCTAGGGAGGCGGCCATCAGGCCGCGCATAAAGAATGCCGACGAGCCACGTGGTCCGCCGGCCGAAGAGGTACGTGGTGCCACGGGGGTGGCACCACGAAGGGTATGAGACATGGGGGTGTCTTTCTGTCAGCCCAATAGAGGTGAAGCTGACAGTACGACCAGAGTTTACTAAGGCAAAGGAGAGTTTGTTGTCAGCCGGCCCATTTCCCTACGAGGGCGTAACAAAAGCGCCACTGCGTCGATCTCGTGGCGATGACGTGGGTCAACAGTCTCTTGTGGACAGGGTGCTGAGCGTCGCAGTCCGACGCGGCGGTCCTTCCTTGACCCTTGTCTGAAGGCAAGTGTCCCGTAAGCAAGGGACGCCCCTTCCGCGCCTGGTTCACCCAGCGCTAACCCGCGCCACACCCGCCACCCTCAGCTCCGCTGTGGATGGCTGAGGTCGTGGAGCATCAGAGCGTGACCCCGGTGGTTCCAGGCGTGCCGGGAGACACCTTGTGCAGCGTTGTTCCTGAGCTGGATGCAGGCGTCTGGCTGGGGCTGCGCATGACTCAGGGAGCCGGAACTGCGCCGGTGACCGGCGAGATCCCGGTAGCTCCGGGCTTCCCGGCAGGATCCGCGGTGTCCGCGGGATCGGCCGGCTCACCCGTTTCAGGCTTCGGCGTAGAGGCGACTATCCGTGCCGGACGCCGGGGTTCCTCGTCCTTGTCGTTGGGAATGCCGTCCCCGTCGATGTCCGGGTCCTCCTCGTTGACCAGCCCGTCACCATCCATGTCCGGGTCCACCTCGTTGCGGAACTTGTCACCGTCGAGGTTGTCGTCCTCCTCGTTGTCGGTGCCGTCCCCGTCGAGGTCCGTGTCCTCGACATCGAGGGTGCCGTCACGGTCGGTGTCCCGTTTGGTGTCCGGAACCCGGGGTGCGACCCCGGGCAGGAGCTCCTGATCCTCCCCAGCATCCGTGGACGGCTTGGCCGGCGTCGGCTTGGCCGGTGACGGTGAGGGGGTAGAGGTGGTGGGCGTAGGGGCCGGTTGGGCCGGCTTCACGGGCTTGGCCGGAGCGGTTGTGGGCTTCTGCCCCGGCGGTGACGCAGGAGCCGTTGTGGGGTCCGGCTTCACCGGAGCGGACGGCTCGGTCGTGGGCTGGGGTTTCTTCAAAGGCTTCTTCTGTGCCGCGGCCTTCTGCTCGGTAGCCTTCTGCTGGGCTGCTTTCTTTTGGGCGGCCGCCTTCTTGGCAGCCTCTGCCTTCTTCACTGCATCGGCCTTCTTCGCCGCCTCGGCCTGCTGCGCGGCCGGGTCCTCGACCGTGTCCGGGACGGGGACCTCGAGGGAGTACTTGCTGCGGGAGGCGGGGATGACGCGCATGCCGTCGACCCAGTCG
>NZ_JAVKPP010000024.1:0-30963 GCF_040980965.1 Kocuria sp. CPCC 205231
TGAGGACAGGGTCCGGCAGGGGGTCAAACTTCGTCTGCCGCCACAGGGTCAGTTTTCACGTGCCGTCGACAAGGGCAACGAGGACGTCGAGGAACAGTCTCCTGCGGAGCTGTTCTACGCGAACGTGGCGGAGTTCATGACCGAGCAGCTGGCGGCCGTGTACCGACGTCAACTGGACCCTGCGGGTCGCTCGACCACATTCACAGTTTGCGTCACGAGCGTGAAGAATACAGGGATGACTACCGAGCAGTTCAACGAGGACCTGTACGCAGCCATCGCAGCGTCGAGACCGACCCCTGACATGTCGATTGCACGCGAGGCCGGCGAGGTGATCAGTCACATGCTCGGAGACGGTAGATCGGTAATCGACCCGGCTACAACTATCTGGACGGCTGAGGCGGCTGAGGAGCTTCGGGCCAGGATTGGGGATAACCCGATCATCGGGACGGGCCAGGGGCAGTGGGACAAGCTCGACCTGCAGCTCCGGGATGCTCCTAGAGAGGTAGTGCTCCTTGCCGCCGAGCTCGTCTTCTTGCGCGAACATCCTCTACGGGCGGCCTTACCAGGGACTCGCCGGGCGCACATCGAGCGGGTCCTATCCCATCTCGAGGAACCGGCGACCGTCCCGGAGCCGATGTCGTCCTGGCTCGCCCGCCCTGCGGGGATCGCTGGATTCGAGCCGGGGTCCTGGTACAACGGGGAACTGTGGCGACACGTCATCTGGGCTGCGACCTTTGTGCGCCATTGGAGCGGCTTGTCCGAGGCTGAGCGTGAGGCGGCGCGGACTGATCCGTGGGATCTGCAGCGCGTCATGCTCGCTTCAGGCAAAGACCGCTCCGATATGCGCAACCCGTTGCAGTTTCTCGCTCGACCGGACGTGTTCGAACCAATTTCGTCGACGGGGATGAAAACGAGGATTCGCGATGGCCTTGCCGATCGGATTGGCGGGTCGACGGGTAAGACCCCGGCATCGATTGACCGCGACCTGCTGGCGGTCCGCGCCGCGCTGACTCGCGAGATCGAGGGACCCTTCCATTTCTGGTCACCAGGGGTGAGGGAGCTCTGGGATTCATCTCCGACCGAGGCCGCCTCAACGGCGGATGAGGTTGCCAAGCTGAACGAGCCTCGTCCGCGTCACTACTGGCTATTTTCCCCCGGGGCGCAGGCGTCGGAGTGGGAGGAGTTTTCAGCGAACGGCATCATGGCAATCGGTTGGGATCAACTCGACGACCTCTCGACGTATCCGAGCCGGGAGGCGATACGTCGAGCGCTCGATGTCGAGGAGACCGGCGGATTGATGAAAAACGACGTTCTCGCGGTGTGGCAGTTCCAGAATGATATTGCCGTGGGTGACGTCGTCTACGCCAAACGTGGGAGACGGGAGATCGTCGGACGTGGCGTAGTCACCTCCGAGGCGCGGTTCGAGCCGGCCCGCGCCTCGTTTCGACACGTCCGCTCGGTGAGGTGGACCCACATAGGGTCTTGGGAGCACCCCGGGGACGCCGTAATGAAGACGCTCACCGACATCACGACGTATCACGGCTACGTCGAGAAACTCGAGGCTCTCGTCACCGATGAGGTGGAAGTGGAGGGGCCCGTCATATCCACGCCACTTCCAGGCTACGACAAGGCGGCATTCCTAAGTGAGGTCTACCTGCCTGAGGATCGATACGAGCGCCTTCGCGGCTTGCTGACGCGCAAGAAGAACGTGATCCTCGCCGGACCTCCCGGGGTCGGGAAGACGTTCGCGGCCAAACGCCTGGCGTATTCGATCATGGGTGCAAAAGACCCGAGCCGGGTGCAAATGGTCCAGTTTCATCAGAGCTACTCATACGAGGACTTCATGATGGGATACCGACCTACCGAAACCGGCGGATTCACGCTTACCGAGGGACCGTTCTATCGATTCTGCGAGGCAGCCCGCGCCGACGACGCTGACCGGCCGTACTTCTTCATCGTGGACGAAATTAACCGCGGCAACATCTCCAAGATCTTCGGCGAGCTGCTCATGCTCATCGAAGCCGACAAGCGCGGGCACGAACTGCGTCTTCTGTACAAGAACGAGACGTTCTCCGTTCCCTCCAACGTGCACGTTATCGGCATGATGAACACTGCCGACCGTAGCCTTGCCGTCCTGGACTATGCGCTGCGCCGCCGCTTTGGATTCTTCGAGATGGCCCCAGGCTTCGACTCGGCTGGGTTTACACGCTGGCAGCAGGAGGCCGGTAGCCCCACACTGGACCGCCTTGTTGAGGTCGTTATTGACCTCAATGCCACGATTGCGGACGACCCGGCGCTCGGCCAGGGGTTCGCCATCGGACACAGCTTCCTGTCTCAGCCCACAGATAGCGACAGCGACGACGCGTGGCTGTACTCGGTCGTCGAGGACGAACTCATTCCCTTGCTCGACGAGTACTGGTTCGATGAGCCGATCAGGGCCGAGGAGTGGGCAGGTAAGCTCCGGACTGCTGTCGCATGATCGACCGGACGATCGCTATCCGCAATGTGTACGTCATGTTGGCGTACGCATTCCGGGCGATGCACAGCGAAGGCAGGGACCAGATCGAGGCTGAGCAATTCGATCACCTTCATGATCTGCTTGCGGAAATCCTTGTGCGTGGCGTCGGCACCCAGGTGAAGCGCGGCCTTCACCGTGACTACCTTCCGCACGGCGATGAGCTCGCCACCGTCAGGGGCCGCATCAACATCAGTCGCACTGTCGCCGCCCGCTCCACGACCCGGGGGCGGCTGGTATGCGAGTTCGACGAGTACGAGCCGGACACGCCTCACAATCGGGCGCTGAAGTCAGTCATCGTTCTCCTCATCCGCCATGGCGAACTCTCCACCTCGCGGAAAGGTGCATTGCGGCGCCTCCTCCCCTATCTCGATGCCGTGACGTTGGTCCCGCCGACATCAATTCGCTGGAGCGCACTCACCTATCACCGCACCAACACTGCCTACCGCTTACTCCTCGGGGTCTGTGAACTGATCGTCCGCGGGCTCCTGCCCACCGAGGACTCCGGAACCACAAAACTCACCTCCTGGGTCTCGGACGATGCCATGAGCGCTTTATACGAGCGCTTCTTGCGCGGGTACTACTCCGTCCACTACCCGGAGCTCTCGCCAGGCGCGGCATCCGTCGCCTGGGATTACGACGATGCAAGCGCTCTTGGAGCCGAGCAGCTCCCGGCGATGCGCACCGACGTCACGCTGCAGCGGGGGAAGCGAAAGCTCATCATCGACGCAAAGTACTACGGGCAATCGATGCAGGTCGGCATGTGGGGCAAGGCGACCGTCCACTCGGCCAATCTCTACCAGGTGCTGACGTACACGAAAAACGCCGACGTCAATCGTGACGGGTCCGTCAGCGGCATGCTGCTCTACGCACGCACTGAGGCTCCTCAGCAGCCCGACCTCGACGTCGTCGTCCAGGGAAATCGCATCGGTGCTCGAACCATCGACCTCAACCAGTCGTGGGAGCTCCTTCGTGCACAACTCGACGACGTAGCCACATGGCTTGACCCCTAACGTGTCATCGTTCTCGCTGTTCGCACAGCTGGCAGAAATTCAGGCGCCCCCTTATCTGCTTCCCGGAAGCCTTTAGCCCAGTTCCAGGCCTCTCTCCCGTCCCCCTGCGCGCCCGGTGTTCTTCCGCGCTTTGGGGCCGCGTTGGGTGGATCGCACGGCGTCGATCGGGGGCGTGCCCTGGTCCCGGTCCGCCGCCAGGCGTGCGCGCACGCCATCACGGCCTTCCTCGGTGCCGCCGAGGGCGTCCATGAGTCGACTGGCCAGGTTGGCGCGCCGGTCCCCGGAGTCCCACAGCTGCTCAGCCTCGGCGGCCGCATTGCGGGCATTGGTGTCGTTCTGGAGATCGCCACGGCCAGCCTCAGCGGCGTTCAGAGCGGCTGCGGCGTGGTCGCGCTGTGCGTCCACTGTCTCGCGTGCGGCGGTCTCTTGCTCCACGGAATCCGTGCGCTGATGCTCTGGAGTGCGTTCTGCGAGGTAGTCCTCCACGCTCAACCCGTGGCGTTCCTTCACCTCTGTCTCGATCCGTCCTCGCGCGGTGCGGGCGACCTCGTCGTGGTGCTCCCACTGCCGGGCCAGCCCGTAGTGGGCAGCGATGTCTTCCGGCTTGGCGTTCTCCCAGAACCGGTCCTGCTCCACCGGTGCGAGCTCGGTGCGCATCACGGCGCGTTCGGCCTCGAAGCGCTCCTCGAGCTCACGCCGCCGGTGCTGCTGCTCCGTGACACGTTGGCGGAGTTGTTCGGCACGCTGGCGGGCCATCATCTCGCCCCAGCGCCCGGCCACGGCCATCGCCGCTTGGAGGTCCCGGGAGAGCAGGTCGTTCACGCCGTCGGGTTGTGTGCTCATCTCTACAGCTCCATTCCGTGGTCCGTACGGGGGGTGTGGTCAACGTAGGGGTGCTCAATGGTCGGGCCTTGGGTCTCACGCAGCGCACCACGGTGGCGGGTGGGACCGGCGTGCGCGGCACCCTGCCTCGGGTCACGCTGCACATCGGGCAGGGGCTCCGCCACGACCGAGAGGTGCTGCTGGAAGGCGTCCACGATCAGCTGCGTCTCGCGCAGCTCTTTGTTGGCCTGGTGCATGTCCTGGAACGCCCGGGTCATCCGCAGCATCTGCTGCATGATGAGCGCCTGCGCCATCGGGGACGGAGCCCGCGTGGCCGCCAATAAGAAGGCCGTGGTGCCACTGGTGCGCAGCGGCGCCTGAAGCGGGGTGGTGATCTTCACCCCGGACCGATGCGCGGACCGGGCCAGCACCCGGGCAGTCCGTCCCAGCGGCCCCTGTCCGTCCTCGGTCGCATGGGACCAGGCGGCGAACACCCCGGAGGCTTCACGGGCCGCGTGCGCCCACGATTGGTGGTCGTCCGGGGCGATCTTCACCAGCCGCCGGCGCACCTCTTTCAGCTCCCCGGCCAACCGCCGGGCGGTCTCCTCGTCCAGGGCCGCACCGGGTGCGTCGGGGTGAACGATGCGTCGGTGCCGCTTGGCCGCCATCCATTCATCCGAGGCCTCCTGCGCCGAGACCGGGGTGTCGGGCCAGCGGGTGCGCAGGGAGGGCAGGGTGAGGTCCTGGGCGAGCTTGCCGCCCCCGAACCACAGCGGCCTCATCCCCTTCGGCGGACGCTCCGCCACCGAGTACCCGGTCACCACCGAGTCAGTGCCAGCGGCGAACCTCGGGTGCACCAACAGGTTCGCCCGACGCATCTGACGTACGAACTGCGCTTCTGATTCGGCGGCCACCGCGCACGCCCGCACGGTGCGCTCCAGCGCGAACCGGGTCGGCTCCCTGGTGCTGTCCCGAGCGATCTCGCCTTGCTGCAGCCACCGTTCGGAGTGGTTGCCGAGCTGGATGAGGTTGAAGTCCTTCTCGATGCCCCGGGCGGCCTTCTGCGCCCGCGCGTAGTCGTTGCCGTCGGCCCACTTCGTGCCGTCCTCCCGGATCGTGGAGGCCATGATGTGGATGTGGTCGTTGCCCTTGGTGGAGCGCCCGTGATGCACCGCAACCCATTGGCACGGGGCCTTGGCCCCGGCCTCGGTGAAGTCCATCTCGTCCATGAATCGCTGGGCGATGTCCGACCATTCCTGATCGGTGACCTCCCGGTCCTGGTACGGGATCGACAGGGAACAGTGCCAGATGTGCTTGGTGTCTGCATCAAACCCCAGCATCCGCCGGTTCAGATCCACCTCGCGGGCGATCCCCACCGCGGCTTCCTCATTGAGCTGCACATCGTCGTACCACGACATGATGAGCGGCGAGCCATTGATCAGGTGCGGGTCGGTGTGCTCGTTGGCCCTACCCGGGCCCACGAGATACTTCATCAGCCCGACCGGCTTGTCACCCTTGGTGATGTTCGGAATCATGGCGCGAGCTCCTCAAGTTTCGCCAGCACTTCCTCACCGAACCGCCGAGCCTCCCGCATCGTCTCGACCGCCTCCGGCAGCACCTCACCGGTGCTGTTGGCATGCCGAGCGATCTGATTCACGTTGTTCGAAATCGTGGCCATCAGCCGGCGCATCGCCAGCAACTCGACCAGCTGGTTCCGCCGCAACTGCACCGCCACTGGGTCGGCTGAACCGAACACCGCCTCGACCATCAGCGCCGAAGGTGACAGCCCGGTTTGCTGCTCCAGCACCATCAACTGAGCACGCTCCGACTCCGACATGGACACCCGGACGTACTGGGTCTTGCCCTCGATCCGCTTGCGCCTCGACTTCCACACGTGGCGCGGATTCTCCTGCTCCACCACAGCACCTCCTCTCCTTGCCGGCCCAGCGCAGCGCCCCCACTCCGGTGGGCCCCACACGACCAGTGTGCCACCGCAAAGGCCGACGGGCTAGCGGTGCACTCGCTTTATGGCACATAAAACATAGCTTTGCTCCGCTGGCTCCGCTGGGGCACCCCGGGTGCGAAGCGGCAGCTGTGCGGGCGTGGTCTCTGGAACGAACGGTGTGCGTCCGTTAACCTGGGGGCATGGCCAAGCTCACTGACCCCCAGCAGGCAGAGGAAGCCGCCCAGCGGCTGCTCAACGACCGGATGGACTACATCCGCCGGGCGATCACCGCACGCGGCGCCCTCGATGAGGCCCGCGAGGCCCTCAAAGAGGCCGAAAAGAACGACACCGCCGCGTTCCAGGCCGCCGTCAACAACGGCGGCTGGAGCGCCGAGGAGCTGCGCAAGATTGGACTTTCCGCGCCTGAGAAGGTGCAGCGTGTGCAGCGCCGGCGAAAGGCCATCCCGACCTCCCCGGACACTCACGCCTCGTCCGCGCAGAACGGCGGCGGCACCGAGCCGGAGCAGTGACGGCCAGTCGCTGGGTTCTCACCACGAGCTACGGGGTGCTCCTGATCGTCTCCATCGTCCTGGTGACCCGAGGCTCGAAAATCGGATTGTTTTCCGGCCTGATCCTGGTGGTCTCGCTGCTCGTCATCTGGCGTGAAGCACGCCAGGGTCGAGCGGAACGCCAGATAGACCACCGTGGCTGAGTTTCTGGCCCCGTGCCCACATGGGCACAAGCACCCCATCCGACCACCCGACCACAGCCGACAGGTCGCCTCACGCGCGACCATGACCCTTCCGCTCCCGCCAGCTGTGGACGGCTTCCCGAGCACGTGGTCACCACGCAACGACGATGCCCGCTTCCCCAATGGGGAGCGGGCATCGTCCATCTGAACAGACCAAGCAGAGCGAGTATTTACAGCTCCAAGCCGCCCTGTTGGGGACGCTGCTCGTCGTGCCGCCGCGCCACCTCGAGCGGACGCTCGGAGCCGTTGTCGCCACTGCTGGCACTGCTGCGACCCGCACTGGAAGCGTCGGGGAAGTTGATGCGCATCCGTTTCTTCAACGCCTCCAGCTCCGGATCCAAAGTCGGTTGCGGCGTCTCCTCTCCGCGCATCGCGCGCCCGATCCGCTCGACCTCCCATCGGGCGGATTCCAGTGCTTCCTGGTGCTTGAACGGCACGTCCAACGCCTCCCGGGCGTCGACGACTTCCTGCCGGGCGGAGCCCAGTCGGGCTTCGCGTTTGGTGACTTCCTCGGGCAGTGCCCGCACCTGGTTCTCCAGCCGTTGGATCATGCCCACACTCGGGTTCAGCGACGTCGCCCGGGTGACTTCCACGGCGACACCGGGGGCGTCGTCGATGCGTAGCTCCACCGGGGACGCACTGAGATCGGTCAGGTTCCCCGGGCGCTGCACCACCCGGATGTCGTGACCGCCGATGCGCCCGGCGACTCCGAGGTCAGTCTCCCCGGCCCGGGGCGGGCGTGAGGTGGCGTGGACGCCGGCCCACCGTTGCCACGCCTCAGCCGCGTCGGCGCGCGCCTGGGCGGCGTCTTTGCGGAACACCAGTGAGGACTGGTTGCGGTGCCAGGCCCGATTCAACCGCTCCAATCGGGCGAGCTCCTGGTCGGCTTTCGACTTTTCCAGGATCAACGGATTGCCGCTGGAGATCGCCTTCACCTCGGCGAAGGACAGGGTGTTGTCCCCGACGTCTTCGATCTCGCGCACGTCCAGGCGCCCGCGCATGATCTGGTCGATGAACTTCGATTTCCGCTCCAACGTCTGCCACATGAAGGTGTCGAAGGACCCCTTGGTCACCACCTGGGAGATCGCGACCTCCAGGTTCTGATTGCCCTGCCGGATGATGCGTCCGTGGCGCTGGGCGATGTCGGCTGGGCGCCACGGGGCATCCAGGTCCACGAGATGCACCGCCCAAGCCTGGATGGGTGTGCGCATGTCGGCGGCGGCATGGGCTTCGATGCGCGAGGCCGGCCGGAATCTGACACAGATACGGAGTCTCTCAACGAGCGTAGCCAGGAGGTCAGCAATGCATACGCCCGCTGTCCAGCAGGAAATTATGGCCCGTGGCCGCTACCCCGAGGGCTTCACGGCCCTTGTGACCGTTGTCACAAGTCAGAAGATGCACTGTGACGTAGACCATTGCACTTGTAAGTGCAATGTCCTAGCGTGTTGCCTGTACCCAATTGGTACGGTCCGTACCGACCGGTACGGTTTTGCTATCGCCAGGAGCCATGATGGTCACCACCCTTCACTCTCCTAGCGAGCAGGTCCTCGCTTCCCCGGAGGAAGTGGACCAGGCTCGCGAGGTTGCCCCCACGCTAACGGGCGATGCCCGTCTGAGCGTCGAGTCCCATGGGAGCCCTTCCACTGTGCCCCCAGAGCTGTCACACGTCATCTCTCGCATTGTGCGCGTACTTGCTGAAGGCGGGACAATCACTGTGGGCTCGCTACCCAAGGAGCTGACCACCACTACAGCCGCTGAGCTTCTGGACATCTCTCGTCCAACCCTCATGAAGATGATTGAGCGAGGCGAGTTGCGAGCTCACAAGGTTGGCTCGCACACGCGTCTACTCACCGAGGATGTCCTGGCAGCTAGGCAAGCGCGGTCCGATCGCCGGATGCAAGCTTTCAACGAGCTGCGTCAAATTGAACGGGATTTGGGCTGTTAGCTCACCGATCGTCGGCGGACCCAAGTAGCCTGGGTCCATGATGGGTCCTCAAATTGTCTTGATTGACGCCGGTGCGCTCTTCTCAGTCACCTTGCGTCGTTGGATCCTTTCGTTGTATATCACTCCGGAAAGTTCTATCTTCCGTGCTAGATACACCGAGGACATCCTGTCCACCGTCCTGACCAGCCTGCGTTGCGAGCATCCGGACTGGTCAGGACAAAAGATTTTGGATATCCGACGGTTGATAGAACGAGTGCTCGAGGGAGGCCTGGTCGAGGAGTACGACATCGACCCGGCCTTCCCCGGACACAATGTCTCTGACGCTCACATTCACTCTGCTGCGGTGGCCTGTGGCGCACATATCATTCTGACGGACATCGGCCAAGACCTTTTGCCACCCGAGATCGACCCGAACACATTACCCTATGAGGTATGGACTCCGGATGAATTTCTGGTACTCATAGATGATTCCGCTCCTGACCTCGTGCACGAAGTCACTGCTCAGCAGTTAACCCACTGCCTAAAGGAAAGTCAGGAAGCCGACCTAGCTGGTGACCTACGCAGGGCAGGAGCCCCTAACTTTGCGCTCCGCGTTGCCAACCACCTACGGGACTGACTGTTCCCCCTCCCCGATGATTCGCTCTGACTCCGGTGGTCCCGGCACTACTCACCCCGTCAAGGCGAGTAGGCGTCGGATCAGCAACCGACTACCTCTGCCACAAGTTCTGACAGGGAGAATTGGAACAGGCTTCGGGGCGATGGCTTAAGTCTGACCGACTCACCGCTCCGGGCAGAGATGGCGATGTCCAGTGCGCGACATGCCTCACTGTCGTATCCGGAACCTGCTCCGGTCCGTCCTCAGGCACGGGCGCCGTGGCTTCATAGGTGCGCGCCCTCGACAAGAGTCGGCTCCTCACTACCCTGTCCGGTGCCCTGGGTGGCCGGGACGACAGGGAAATGTCCTTCCCATGCACATGACCTCTGCCCTGGACCCGCTTCAACAGACAACGGCCGGCGGCTGCGTCGACACCCACTCACAGGTCAATCACGCTGCGGTGCTGGAGGAAACCGGCTTGCTGCTGCCTCCCGCCGAGTTCGCTACGACGCTGGCCGACCGCCGCGAACTAGTGGACTGGCTAATGGACCACGACGTCGTCTCCAGCGTCGGCATCGGGTGCTCGGGCGGCTACGGAACCCGTCTCGTCAGGATCCTGACCGAGGCAGCCATCACCGTGTTCGAGGTCCACCAGCCTCACCGTTACATTCGTGTCCGCCTGGGCAAGGGCGGCCGGATCGACGCGGTCGCCGCCGAACGGAAGGTCCTTGCCGGATGTCACCGCCCGCCCGAAGGACATCACCGGGCCGATGGGACTGATGCACGGTTCGGTGACACCTTGACCTGACCTACGGTTTGGTTTCCAGTGGCGGTCGCTAGTCGAAGGCCTTCATGGAAGGCTCACCGCTATGCCCCGCCCCTACCCTCCTGAGTTCCGTGCACGAGCGATCGCTCTCGTGCGTGAGGGCCGCCAGGTCAAGCAGACCGCGGCTGATCTTGGTATCCACCCTGTCACGCTCCATTCCTGGTTGCGCCAGGACGACATCGATCAGGGCCGCCGGCCCGGGCGCAGCACCCAGGAATCGGCTGAGCTCCGGGCGGCCCGGGGCCGGATCCGCCAGCTTGAGCAGGAGCTCGCGATCATCCGCCACGCGGCCACCTGGCTCGATGAGGAGGGCGGAGTCCCCCCAAAAGGGCGCACCCGGTGATCGATCGTCTCGTCGACGCCGGGGCTCCGGTCCACACCTGTTGCCGCATCCTGGGCGTCTCCCGCCAGGGCTACTACCGGTACCGCAAGCGTCCGACCAGCTCCACGGAACTGCGCCGACGCTGGCTCACCGGGCTGATCCGCGAGATTCACGTGGCCTCTCGGGGCACCTACGGCTACCGCCGCATCCACGCGGAACTCACCATTGGCATGGGCATCCCCTGCTCGAGCCGGCTCATCTCCGCGCTGATGACACAAGCCAGGATCGGCGGACTGCCCGGCCCGGCGCGCATCAAGCGCCTCCGAGGCGTGGCGACCGCCGACGACCTCGTCAACCGGAAGTTCCACCGCCTGGCGCTGAACGAACTGTGGGTCACGGACATCACCGAGCATCCCACCCGCGAGGGCAAGGTCTACTGCGCGGCGGTGCTGGACGCCTGCAGCCGCAAGATCATCGGCTGGGCCATCGACTCCAAGCAGGACTCCACCCTGGTCATCAATGCCCTGGACATGGCCATCCGCGCCCGGAAGCCCGGTGCCGGCGGAATCGTCCACGCCGACCACGGGGTCCAATTCACCTCGTGGGTGTTCACGCAGAAGATCCGCTCGGCCGGACTGCTGCCCTCGTTCGGCACCGTCGGCGACGGCCTCGACAATGCCATGATGGAATCCTTCTGGTCGACGATGCAGATCGAACTGCTGAACCGTCGGAAGTGGAAGACCCGGATCGAGCTGGCGAACGCGATCTTTGAGTACATCGAAGTGTTCTACAACCGACGCCGCCGACACTCCGCACTCGAGTACGCCACCCCGCACGAATACGACCTCGCTCGAACGCCGCAGGCACTCACCACCGCTGGAAGCTAGCGACCACGACTGGCAACCAAACCATAGGTCAGGTCAACCTGTCACCTATCGGTGCATCAGTCCCGAACGTTAAACGTAGCGCGACAACGGGCATCAACTGGGAAACTATGTACATGCCCGCAAATTCCACTCCTGCGACCGAAGGTCGCCCCCCTGGCCGCTTCACGGTCTCTCCCATGCAATGGCTCCGCAAGACCGTGCCAAAGTGGTACTCGCACATCGTCCTTTTCTACCAAACCAAGTGGCCCTTCCGATGGTTGGTATATGGAATTGCCGTGTCCATCTTGGGAGTGATGAGCGGGATGGTGGGGATGAGAATCTCTAGGGCTGGGTGGGGATGGGATGTCGCAGCGACGGAGTTTCTTACCAGCCCTGGGGCAGCTGGCCTCGCCGCCGTGATTGCCGCCAGCATCGCCGCAGCCATGCTAAATCGACAGATCAAAAGTACACGGGAAGCGGACGATACTCGCTTGAATCACGATAAGGAAATCGAAGAAAACCGCACATGGTGGGAAAGCTTTGAATGGGTTACCTCTCGAGCATTGGCAAAACGATCAGATGATCCGGAATTGCCACCTGAATTAGCCATGAGTTTTCTTGTGGATCTTCAAAAATGGGCCCCCAATGACACACAGAAAACGGCATGTGGTATTCTCGTAGGTCATTTAACTCAGTCGGTCGCAGAAATTGGACCGAGCCAGCTGTGGACGAGTCGAACTGAAACGCAAAAATCGAAAAAAAAGCAAAACCAGGAAGAATATAAATCACTAATTAGTCTCGAAGACAGAGTTCGGAGAGTCGAAAAGGCACTTTTGGAAGCAGAAAATTCCGCGCAGGACGAGCTGCAGACAGGCGCGTCTGAGCGTCGAATCCGCCCGTGGTTGAATGACGCTGGATCAGTGGAGCGAATCAACGAGGCTGTTGCGAACTATCTAGAGGCCACGAATGGAACCCCTGCATTCTCCGCTGTGGCAGAAGGGCAACTCTACAGAAACGAGGTGATGCAAACTTTATTTGCGGAACAGGGAGAGAAAAGGTACCAGGTTGAAAATTCCACACGATCCGACTCGTTGGCAGATCCAGATGCCATACTCCGTAGGCCCTCAGACGGAATGCGCTTCAATATCTATATATTTCCACAAAGGTCGACCGTGGCGCAACGTTCGAAAATCATGGCGATTCAACGAAATGGAGAAAACAACAATCGGGTCCTTTCGATTTTCATTTTTCGAGACCTGCCGGATCAAGCCGTTCGAAACAACATTGAACGGCAACGCGGCCACTACTCGGTGTGGAACGGTGAAAATGACACCGAGGCCATGCTTAAACTGATACAGGAAGCGCCCTGAGGAAAAATAACCTGGGGCCTTCAGTAAAGCTGTCATTGTCATTTATCTGCGACCAACGCCAGCCGTTGCGTTATTTCCGAACGAGGTTCATTCACAGTATGGACACGTTCGGATCCGGCCCCAGAAAACGGCCTCCGATGGTCGTGGTTTACGGCAGCTCCCAGATCCGCTGGTACAGCGAGGCCCCCTTTGACGGGGGACAACGGGGAGGGAAACTGGCGACACGCCTGGACTACGCGCGAGTGAGCTCGGCCGAGCACGACCCGGCGCTGCAGACCCGGGCCATGGAAGCCGCCGGCTGTGAGCGCATCCAGTTCGGCACTCCTATTGCGCCGTCAACTTCGTGAAGACCGGTAGTCCGCCATATGTGAAGTTAGTGTTGAGCCGCCCTGGGCTTTGCTGGCTACAGACCTCCCATCAGTAGTTGGTGGGAGAAGGGGCCAGCGATACAGTTTGAGCCAAAGGCGTAAGACCTGTTCACAGTTACCCCTCCCCAGCATGCTCGGAGATTGGGGTATAGCATCAAATGCACTCATCGTGAGGCTAAAAGATGTTGCACCAACGTGGTGTACACACGAAGTTGAAGTGGAACCAGCGCCCTTGGAAGCCGTCAGCAGGCAACGGGGATGAGGAGGCCGCTCTAGGAACCATTGATTTTTAGCAGCAATTGCGCTTGGATTAGGGAGTGGAAAAACACTTGAACTTTGGCGATCTTGTCCATGCGCTCCAAGGCACTGGCCTAAAAGGCAAAAAACAGAATGCCTTCGGACACGTAAATACTGCTACATCCTTTGTCAATCCCGAGTTACTCATCAAGGAAAGTCTAGGAGATCTTACCTCCGATGTCATTCTGGTCTCGGCTCGAGGGGCCGCTGGAAAAAGTACTGCCGCCGCTGAGTTGGCGCGACAGATTGGCAGCCCACTATGGAAGCTAGAGCAGGACAAGGCCGTCAGCGGAACGTCTCTAGACTTTGTACTGAGCCAGTACCTTGGTACCACTGAAGTGGAGTCCCGTCTTGACGGATTACGACCAACTGTCATTATCGACTCACTCGATGAAGCACGATCCCGGGTATCCGGAACGTCTTGGATGGAGTTTCTCGAGTCACTTTCAAATAGAAGCCTCTCGAGTTGCCGTTTCGTCCTTCTTGGACGGGAACGAACCCTGGAGGAAGTGTGGCTTAATCTTGCGGAAGCTGGTCGTAATATTGCGTGGTTGGAAATTTCTCACTTCGGCCCTGAGGAACGAATCCAATATATCGATGGGGTAGTTTGTCGGCGCAAGCCCGAAGCAGTCAAATCGGTGCATTATGCGCCCGCACGGGACGCCGTACTTAATTCGCTTGTTGGTGCCGTTCCGGATGAAACCGCTCAGACCTTTGCTGGCTATGCCCCTGTCCTAGACGCAGTAGCCGCCGCACTCCACGATAATGCGAACCTGTACTCCATTCCAGCAATGTTTGGAGAGTCGAACCAAGATGCTCGGCACCTCAAAGAGCTGGGTCGAATTCTTACTGGATTACTCGAACGTGATCAAAAAAAGCTGCAACCCGTGGCTGGCGATCTCGGTCTCAATGCTAATTTGACGTATACGCCCGAAGAACAAGTCGACTGGTTGTGTCACGATCTCGCGGGGGCTTCGGAGCCGGCCCTTAGTTATATTACCAAGCCAGAAATCCGAGAAAAATACATCGAGAGGGTGCGACCTTTCTTGGATGACCACCCGTTCCGAGATGAAAATAGGTGGGCGAGTGCAGTGTTCCGAGCCTATGTCGCGGCCCGAAGATTTGGTACGACAATCTCCGGCCCTAGGCTTCTTGCCGTCGGAAACGAATCAGGTCTATTGTTTGATTTTGTCACACTTGACAGTGAAAACGACCTTATTGACGAATGGCAGCTAGCCGCCCTTCATGCGTCGGTTACTGCCGGAGAGTTCAGCGGTACATCTGCAGCAGTGACGGTTTCGGAAGGCTGCGATGGGCTGTTCCAGGTTTTCATATATTTGCGGAGACTTAAGGATCAGGTGGAAGTATCTTTCACCCTCGTTCCTGACAAGACCGGTGAAATCCGGCTTTACGGACCCCTAGAGGGTTTGACATTAGAAACCGATGGAAGCATTTCTATTCCTGCCCGTGGCACTTCCGTGGTGCTAGGACCGGATTTGTTCGTACGTTGCGACAGTTTAAGTATTGAGGGCGGATCTGTGGAATTTGCCCACCGTGGAGTACCGACGGGCAAAGACACGACGCTCGGTGGAGTTACTTTGGCGGTGAAGGGGGCGTTGCGCCTCCCAATGGAAATTACACGCTGGCCCCTGGAAGGGGACTTCGAGCTTCAAGTGTCCCCCGAGACCAACCTCGTCCACCCATGGGTCTCATATAGGCAGGATCTACCAGACGAGGAAGATTCTGTGGATACTAACGCACGAGCCGTTCGATTTCTTAATATGCTTATGAATCTAACACGGGCACATGGACACAGTGGCGATCGGGGGGCTTTTATTATGAAACTGCAAGGACGGCAGTCTATTAAGGGAGGGGAATTACAGAATGTGCTACGGATCCTCGAGAACCACGAGATAATTAGGACGGAAGGTCCCATGCTTTTTCTCAACCCTAGTTATGAAAGCCATCGATTCAGCGGCAAGACTCGCGCTGGCCAACGGCTTATTGGAGACGTGTGGGACGTTTGGGGGCCAGTTGTAGCAGAAATTGAAGCCGCCTTGAAATGATAACCAAAGCTGAAACTTTTCGCATCGGCTAGAATATTCAGTCGAAGCTCTAAATTATTTGAGTCGCCGCCCGAGGTGTCTTCGGGCGGCGACTCAAATATTTGTTTTTAAAGTAATACGGGCCTTCACGGATGAGTGTGGGTAGGGGGACTGCCCCGACTTACGTTGACTCTCTGACCTGTCACCTGATGGTGCGGCATTCCCAGCCTCGCCAGAGACACGCCGCTGGTCCCAGGACGCTTTACATGGCCTTCAAATCTTGGATTCACCCAGAGGTCGTACCGGCGCCGCACATGACTGGCATCTGCTCCCTGCACGTCAGTCCGGAAGTGAGACATCACCCTTTAGCTCCCCTGCGCACAGGGAGCCGGCCGTCGAGATCGTCCGCGACCTCAGTTGCCCTGCCGGATGATGCACCCAAGCCTTTGAGCGATATCGGCCGGGCGCCACAGGGCGCCCAAGTCCACCATGTGCACCGCCCCTTAGGTTCAATGCCCGAATAGTTCTTGGGCTTTCTCGGGATCTCCTGAGAACAGGGTTGCATCTTCACCGAAGTCCGGCATTGAGATGCGTCCCGCGGCGAAAGTGCCTCGCAGCTCCTCGATGGCGTGTCTTCCCCAGGTGAGCATGGCGAAGGCCCTGTCTTCAGGGAGGTGGCTGCCTTGCAGTGAGCCGCCTCCCTCCATCTCATGGGCGTAGAGGTGACGGTTGAAGATCCCAGGAGCCCAGGCAAGGCCGTGGGCGTACCCAGAACAGAGTTGCCATTTTTGGTAGAAGTTTGTTCCCCTTGCAGCATCAACGCTTTTTAGGTGGCCCGTTCTGTCGAGACGCGCCGTTACAGCTGTCTTTTTTATCCCCAGAGCCACAGCGGCCGTTACGATCTGATCGCATGTTTCTCTATAGCTCTGAGCACCTTGAGCGCTCTCCTGCAATAGTCCTTCTGACGAGTTCGACGTGTCAGTGAGGCCCTCAAAGAACTTAGTGGCGTTGAAAGCAGAGTCGTATGCGACTCGGAGTGCGCGCTGCTGGCGTCCTTGACGCTTGCTTCCTGTTAACACCCACATCCCCACGCCTGCGAGCTCGA
Organism: Kocuria sp. CPCC 205231; assembly: GCF_040980965.1. Taxonomy (NCBI): domain Bacteria; kingdom Bacillati; phylum Actinomycetota; class Actinomycetes; order Micrococcales; family Micrococcaceae; genus Kocuria; species Kocuria sp. CPCC 205231. Next base: position 16,786 of record NZ_JAVKPP010000024.1, read on the forward strand.
CGGAGCCACGTGTCAGAGTCGCAACTCCGACTGGATGAATTTGACCTGCCGTAATGCTGGAAACGGCTGTGGCAAGGTCGTTTACGGCAGAGTCCAGGAACGCGCGTGCAACGGCCGCTACGGAGATGCCGTTCGGCATTCCACTCGTGTCACCTGCAAGCAGACTGTTCCTGGCAAGCGGGTACGCGGCGGGATCGGAGGACAGAGTTTGTGCCTCCTCAACCCAGCAACAAAGCCCTGCCCAGTCTTCGCCTTTTGATGTCATAGCTTCATGATCCCCTAGTCGTTGTAGGACCAAACGAACCGAAACACATCCGTGCGGGTCACTGGCATCCAGGCGGGCACCTCCGCCTTTGATTCTCACGGCATGAACATTCACCTGACACCTTTCGGTGCGGCGGTCCCTTATTGTGTGGCTCAGGACGGGAGGCGGCGGGATGACACGCAAGGTTGATCCGACTGAGGCAGCGCGCATTATGCACGCCGCGGGCTGCGTGCCGTTGGTGCCGTACCCAGGTTCCGGTGTTCCGTGGCCATGCATTCATGAACCGTGCGGGGAGCCGATCGCTCCGCTGTACTCGAACGTCAGGAAGCGGGGAAGAGCTTGCCGGCGGTGCGCCGGTGAGAAGCGGGGTGCGAACCGTCGAGCCGGCCTCGCCGAGGGAGCAGAGAGCACCATGCGGGCAGCCCAGTTCGAGCCGCTCGAGCCGTACCCCGGCGCGGACAAACCTTGGCGTTGTCGGCACGAACCATGTGGCCAGGTGCGCACACCGACCCTGAATACGGTGCGCAGAAACGGCACCGCGTGCCGACCCTGTTGGCTCAGCCAGCAAGGGTTCACCGTGTGGTCCCCCGAGTCCGCTGAAACGTACTTCCGCGACCATGGGCTGGAACCGCTGCAGCCGTACCCAGGGTCATCCTCGGTCCCGTGGCCGGCGCGGCACACCGTTTGCGGCAGAGTCGTCACCCCACGGTTGGCCAACCTCGCCGCCGGGCAGGGACCCTGTCGCGAATGCGGACAGGAAGCAACCCATACCGCCCAGCAGCTCAACCACGACGAGGCGGCTGTACTCATGCGCAGGGCCGGCCTGGAACCGTTGGAGCAATTCCCCGGTGTGGACCGTCCGTGGCGGTGCCGGCACGGACGCTGCGGACGCGAAGTCAGCCCCACGTACACGAACACCAAACGAGGCCAGGGCGGCTGTCGCTCCTGCGCGGCCCAGGACGCCTCCGTCCGCCTTCTCATGCCAGAACCGACTGCACGCGCGATCATGAACGCCTCCCGCCTCGAACCACTGGAGCCCTACCGGGGAAGCAACAAGCCCTGGCGATGCCGCCACGCGTGCGGCCACACCGTGACCCCGACCCTCAACAACGTGGCCGCGGGCCGCGGCATCTGTCGCTACTGCAACAGCGCGTTCCCCTACGCCGGGCCTGCCACCCTCTATCTCGTCGCGGATCGAGACGCCGTCAAGATCGGGTGCGCCAAACGCGGCGGCACACGCATCGACGAACACCGCCGGCGCGGCTGGCAGCTCGCCTGGAGCCTAGACGTGCCCACCGGCGACGACGCCTACAACCTCGAACAAGCCGTCATCGCCTGGTGGCGGGACGAACTCGGGCTCTCCCCCGCTTACACCAGCGACCACATGCCCCAATGGGGGGCCACCGAGACCGCCCGCTGGGAAGACATGCCCCCGGATTCCGTTCTCGCTCGGGTCGAGCAGCTGGCTGAGACGTTGGGCCTTCCACCCCTCCGCCCGCACCTGACGTGCTACCTCGAGGAGCAACCCGCCAGCGTCTGCACCCCGCTCGGGTCGCGCGACCGTCGACGAGCCGTAGCGTCCGGGCAACTGGCGCTACCTGGCCTGTAGCCCCGCAAGTGGCAGACAGCAACACCACCTGAACCGCCGGTGGAGCCGGCATACCCGCGGGCGGGCGCCCACCTCCTTAGCGGTGGTTCCCGTCGGCGGCATCGTAGAGACGGGGGACAGGAACAGCACCACGGTCCCTGATGGCCAGGACGGCCCCACCGAACAACCCGCCCACCAGTCCGTAGGGGGTCAGGACCACGACGTAGAGAAACCACACCGGGTCGACGACCACGTTCAGCACCAGGAAGGGCAGTATCAGCGCCAGACCAGAGACGGCCATCAGGGCGATGCGAACCCCAGCAGTCAAGCCGTAGTCGGCCCCGGCCTTCCAGCACGGGCCCCACACCAGCTGGGTCCACACCAACCCCACTCCCATCAGCACCGCCCAACACAGCAACCAGGCCGACCAGCCGCCGCCCGGTGACAGGACGGCGGCGTAGGCCAGAGCCAGCACCGGGGTGAGGGCTTGGAACACCAGATAGGTGCTCAGCGGATGCACGTGCAGGGCTCGTCTCACCAAATCACGCCTCTCCACTCGATAGCTCCCACCGTATGCCGCACACCCGCGTAGATACGCAAGGACCTCGCTCGGGGCCACCACCTGGGAACCTCTGCCGCACCACGGTTCGCCGCTAACCGGGCCATATGTAAAGCGGTGGTGCGTTACCCTGACTGGATGTCTTCTAAGGTGTGCCCATGGCCGCCTCCACCCGCCCCAGTGTCTTGGCAGATGCCCGCGCGATCGCCGCTGCCGACCCCGCCGGGCAGGGCACCGCTGTCGTCGCCTTGGCCATCACTGTCATCTGCGCCCGGCGACTGCCTTGGAGAAACTATTGAAACCATTTCAAGAGCGGCAACACCCGCAGGTACCCCGATGGCCGGGTCGTGGACTACCGCACCGGGCAAGTCAGGATGGTGCCCGTGATGACGATAGGTCCGTCTTGGCACTTCAGCACGTCGGACAGGGGGCTTGGGCGGCAGTTTAGTCCCGTCCGTTCCCGAGGCCGCTAACGGGGACGATTCATTCGGGCGTCAGGCGGGGCTCACCGCCGGGTCTTGAACGCCCTGGCTGGCCGTCACTTCGAGGGGGTCACTCCGGAGAGTTCCGCTCGGATGATCTCCGCACCCGCAGCGAGAGCGATCATTTTGCCTCGCGCAACCTGTCGAGCCAGTGGCGCCATGCCGCAGTTGGTGCTCGGATACAGCTTGTCCGCATCGACGAACCGGAGCACCTGCCGGAGGGTGCTGGCCACTTCCTCCGGGGTTTCGATCGCGTCGCTGGCGACGTCGATGGCCCCGACCATCACCTGCTTACCTCGGAGCAGCTCGATGAGCTCGACCGGGACGCGGGAGTTGTGGCGTTCCAGGGAGACCATGTCGATCGTCGACTGCTGGAGTAGCGGGAATGACATCTCATACTGGCGCCACTCCGACCCGAGCGTCGCCTTCCACTCGGTATTGGCTTTGATGCCGTAGCCGTAGCAGATATGCACGGCTGTTGTGCTGCGCAGTCCCTCGGCCGCTCGCTCCAGTGCGGTCACGCCCCACTCTTTGAGGTCGTCGAAGAACACGTTGAAGGCAGGCTCGTCGAACTGGATGATGTCGACGCCCGCCGCCTCCAGCTCTTTGGCCTCCTGGTTGAGGATCTTCGCGAACTCCCAGGCGAGCTTTTCGCGACTCCTGTAGTGCTTGTCGTAGAGGGTGTCGATCATGGTCATGGGACCGGGGAGCGTCCACTTGATGGGCTGGCTGGTCCGCGCGCGGAGGGCCTTCGCGTCGTCGAGGAAAACCGGCCGCTCACGGCCCACCGCGCCGACGACCGTTGGGACGCTCGCGTCGTAGCGGTCACGGATCCGCACCGTCTTCCGGTGTTCGAAGTCGACGCCGCTGAGGTGTTCGATGAACGTGGTGACAAAGTGCTGACGGGTCTGTTCGCCGTCGCTGACGATGTCGATACCCGCCTGGCGCTGCTCGTCCACGGCCAGGCTCAGCGCATCCCGCTTGCCCTCGCGCAGTTCCTCGCCGTCCAGCTTCCAAGGGGACCACAGCGTCTCACCTTCCGCTAGCCAGGAGGGCTTGGGCAGGCTGCCCACGATGGTGGTGGGCAACAGGGTGTTCATCGGTGATTCTCCGTCTCTCGTCCGGAGTGGGCCGCGGCCCACTGCTCCAGGAGGGTCTGGTGTGGCTTCACGAAGTGCTCCTCCGTGAACTTCCCCTGCATGAGGGCCAGCTGACTGCGCTCCTCGCGGTCGTAGGCGATCTGCGTCACCGAGTAGTCTCGACTCTCCAGGCTCGGCCGGTAGATCCGACCAGCCGCCGCATTGGCGTTGTAGATCTCCGGGCGATAGATCTTCTGGAACGCTTCCATCGTGCTGATGAGACCGATGAGTGCCAGGCTGGAATAGTCATTGAGGAGATCGCCCCGGAAATAGAACGCCAGGGGCGCGACCGCGCCGCGGGGCATGAAGTAGCGGACCCGCAGTCCCATCTTCTCGAAGTATCGATCCGTCAAGGAGGATTCATCCTGCCGATACTCCACCCCGAGGATCGGATGGTGGTTCTCGAGCCGACGATACGTCTTGGTGCTCGAGACGCTGATGCAGATCACGGGCGGCTGAGGGAACCGCTCGCGGTAGGCATCGGAGTCCAGGAAGTGCGTGAAGAGCTTCCCGTGCAATTCGCCGAAGTCATCGGGGATGCTGGACCGGGACGCCTTCGCGTGGTGTTCCGGCAGCACCACGCTGAAGTCATAGTCCCGGAGGTAGGACGAGAAGTTGTTCCCCACGATCCCGTCGATGTGCACATTGGACAGCGTGTCGAGGATCTGCACGTCGAGGACCTCGATCAAAGGGAACACCGCGTCGTCGCCGTCGGCGGCGAAGTGCAGGTCCACGGAGACGATCTCGATCTCCACGACATAGCGATCCCGGCTGGGATTGTCCCAGTGGGCCAGGTCGTTGAAGCGACTATTGATCATTGTCAGGGTATTTCGGAGGTTCTGCCGACGATTCTCGCCGCGGGCCAGGTTCGCGAAGTTCGTCGTGCCTCGGGAACTGGACGACGGGCAGTAGTCCTCATCGAAGCGGGTCGTGCTGATACCGAACGTGAAGTCGTTCGTCCTGGTGGTCTGATGCATCGATTCCTCACTGTGGACCGAGGGCCTGCCCCCCAGATCCGTACTCATCTCGAACGTCCTTCCCTGCTGCTCATGCACTGCCCTCCCGAAAGTCGCCTCAGTCATGCTCCTGGCACCCCCGGCGCTGCCCAGACGACGTCGATCCGGGCCTCCGGGCTGCCGGTTCCCCGGGCCGCGGCGGTGACGCGGCGCTGACCGGTCCGGGGCGCGCGGCGCACTCCAGTGCCGCTTCGAGGTCCGCCTGCAGGTCGGTGACGTCCTCGACGCCCACGGACAGCCGGACCAGGTCGGCCGGGACCTCCAGGGCCGTGCCTCGCACGGAGGCGTGGGTCATCTTGGAGCAGTAGCAGATGAGGGACTCGACCCCGCCGAGGCTGACGGACAGGGCGAACAGCTCCGTGGACTGGGCGAACGCCCGTGCGGCGGGCTCTCCCCCGCCCAGCCGCACGGACACGATCCCGCCGAATCCGTCCATCTGCCGGGCCGCCAGCTCGTGCCCGCGGTGCTCCGGCAGCCCGGGGGAGTATACCTGCCCGACCGCCGGGTGCTCCCGCAACCAGCCGGCCAGCTCCGCGGCGTTCGCGCCGTGCCGGTCCATCCGCAGGCCCAAGGTCTTCAGTCCCCGGGCCGTCGGCGCAGTGTCCGTCTGTGCTGTGTCGTTCAGGAGGGTCATCTCAGCGCGCCTCCCCGGTCAGGGCCGAGGCCGGTACGGTGGCCAGCGCCCGGTCGAGGTCGGCGATCAGGTCCTCGGGACACTCCAGTCCGATGGACAGCCGGATCGTGGTCTCAGCGATGCCTGCGGCCCGGCGTTGGTTAGGGGTGAGCCGGCAGTGCGTCATGGTCGCCGGGTGGCTGACCAGGGAGCGCACGTCCCCGATGTTGGCCACGAGCTGGAACAGCTCCAGAGCGTCGATGAACGGGCCGATGGCCTCGGAGCCGGCGGCCAGGTCGAAGGAGAACACCGAGCCGGTGCCGTGCGGGAAGTCCCTCTCGGCGAGGGCGGCGCTGGGGTGTCCGGGGATCGCCGGGTGGTGGACGCGCCCGACGGTGGGGTGCCGGGCCAAGTGCTCGGCGACCGTTCGCGCGGTCTCCTCCTGCCGGGCGATGCGGACGCCGAGGGTCTCCAGGCCCTGGATGAACTGGGCGGCGCTGGCCGGGGCGAGGGAGGGGCCGAGGTCGTGCAGGAACTTGCTGCGCGCCAGCGCCAGGTAGGCGCCGCGGCCGTGCCGGTCGATGAGTGCCTGTCCGCCGTAGCGGGCCTTGGGCCGGGTCAGTTGGGGCCACCGCTCCGGGGCTGCGCCGTAGTCGAAGGTGCCGCCGTCCACGATCGCCCCGCCGAGGACGGCCCCGTGCCCGCCGATGAACTTCGTGGCGGAGTGCACCACCACGTCGGCACCATGTTCCAGTGGCCGGTACAGGACCGGCGTCGCCAAGGTGCTGTCCACCACGACCGGGACCCCGGAGGCGTGGGCGATGTCCGCCAGCGCCGGCAGGTCCGGCACGGTGGCCAGCGGGTTGGTGATCGACTCCAGGAAGAACGCGCGGGTGTCCGGCCGGATCGCCGCGCCCCAGGCCTGCGGGTCGGCCGGGTCGGCGAAAGTGACCTCGATGCCGAAGTCGGCGAAGGTGTCCGTCAGCAGGTCCACCGTCCCGCCGTAGAGCTGGCTGGAGGCGACCAAGTGCTTACCGCCGTGGAGCAGGGTCAGCAGAGACAGCGCGACGGCGGCTTGTCCCGTGGCGGTGCCGATGGCCCCGATCCCGCCCTCCAGGGCCGCCAGTCGGTTCTCGAACACGGCGACCGTGGGGTTGCCCGTGCGGCTGTAGGTGAACCCGGGGGTCTCCAGCCGGAACATCGAGGCGGCCGTGGCGTGATCGGGGAAGCGGTAGGCCGCCGTCTGGTGGATGGGCACGGCCACCGGCCAATAGGGGGCCTCGGGCTCGTAGCCGGCGTGGACCTGTTGGGTGGCGTGGTGATTCACTCGATCCTCCATCGGTCCTGGCGGTAGCACCGTGCCCGCCGGTCCCGGTGTCCCAGGGTCGGCTGACTGGTTGCTGCGGCGTCATCGAGCCAGATCTCTCGGCCGCTCTGGATGGTGTGGTGCGCTCATCCCACTCGATGGACGGCTCTATAGTCCAACGGACGGTGGGGTCGGTTGTCACAAAACCACACGTCGGGACATATTCGGGCCGGGCGATCGCGCTCGGCCGCTTCGGCCGACGTCGGGCCGGGTTTGTGACAGGTTATGACGGCCGGCCGCCCGGCCCTCATCGTGGGCTCAGTGATGTCCCGACGGAAGACCAGGGCGTCGTCGAGGGCGTTGTGCGCGGAGAAGATGACGCCCGCCTGGGGGTGGCGTCATCAACGGCGTGGTGAACGGCGTCAACCGGATCCCGGGAGCCGTGCACGGAGCCATCGGATTCGTCCTCCGGCACCACAGGAGGGCTCTCCCCGGCCCCGCTCTTCGGCCGTGGCAACCCGCGGCGTATGACCAGCCTCAACTGCATTATCGTTCCCGCGGGCAATGTCCGGTAGCCGGCCATATGTAAAGCAGCCCCGGTCGCTATGAGTCTTTGGAGCCCTCAGCTCCTCGAGCGTTCTTCTTCCGCTGTTCCAACCAGCCGAAGACGGCGGCCACCATGGCTAGGGCGGCCGCAGCAGGGAACTCCCGTCAGGTCTTGGGTGTGCTCGGGTTTTGTGTCCTGGGCCGAGCTGCGGTGCCGGCACGGCGGTCATCGACGCCCGACGGGGCTCCAGGGGCGTTGGCGTTCCGGTCCCTGCGCAGGCATCTGCGGTTCGCGGCGACACGGCCCTTCGTCCTGGCTTCATGGGATGGACGGTGGTCGTGGAGACAGGAAAGGGGCGGGATGGCCCCCCGGCCAGTCCCGCCCCGCTGTTCCCTGCCTCAGACCGCATCCCCCAAGGAGTGTCGGATCCCCCCGGATCCGTGGAGTTCTCGGCCTGTCCCAGAGATCAAGGGGTCATCGAAAATCCCCTTGTCAGAAGCAACAATTGCCGATGCACCGTCCTAGGGCAAGACCACCCGGGGTCCGCGCGTTCACAACCAGCCACAAAGGTGTGTGATCGCGAACACAGGTCGGGGCAGTCGCCGCTCGGCTCCGAGTGCCGGGAAGGGCGCAAGTGGTGGCAGCCAGAGGGCCGGGGCCGGAACGAGGAATCGCCACCGGGCCGGGGCCGGGTGGCGATTCCTGGGGTGACGTCAGGCCGTACGGCTCGGCGTCGGTGATCTCACGAGGAGATCAGCGTGTTCTCACGCAATGACGGAGATGTTCGCGGCCTGGGGGCCCTTGGGGCCGTCCTGGGTCTCGAACTCGACGCGCTGGTTCTCCTCGAGGGAGCGGAACCCGCCGGAGTTGATCGCGGAGAAGTGCGCGAACACGTCCTTGGAGCCGTCCTCGGGGGTGATGAAGCCGAAGCCCTTGTCGGCGTTGAACCACTTCACGGTGCCAGTAGTCATGGGGAACCTGTCTTTCTGAAGAAACGGAGCGTCCCCGACGATCGGGGTGCTCGGGCGTTGCGATGCCTGCCAAAACGTCTTCTCAGAAAAACTGCCGTACCCGGATCCGGGCGAACTGCTTGAACTGCAAGAACGAAACTTCAACAACTGGACTCCACTGTACGCAGGCCAATCCGAATGCGCAGTGACAGGCGACACCTGAGGCCTCGGTGCCGCCGCCCACGGTCTACCCAACACCGTTTCCGGGCCGCGGGGTGCAAGACCTGCAGAGGGGTGGTCAATCCGCGGCGTCGGAGCCCTCGCGGCGGAGCAGCTCGGAGACGTAGGGGGCCCGCAACGGAGGTCGCCGGTCGATGAGCTCATTGACAGCGTGGGCCAACAAGTCACGCTGAAGGGCGGGCAGGTCCAAGCAATGGTGCAGGTAGGCCTCGACCTCGACCTCCCCGGCACTGCCGCCGAGGGTGAAGTAGTGGAACCACAACTGCTTCACCTCGATGCCGGCCCGGCCGATGACCTCGAGCAGCAGGCGGGCTTGTTCTGCCCCGATACCGTCGTCATCCACGGGTGCCCCTCACCCTTCCGGATCCGGGCGGCGCTCCAGGATCTGGCGGGCGACCTCGGCCATAGGGCGGCCCTGGGCTCGCGAGGCCGTGAGCAGCACGCAATGGGCGTCATCCGGGTCGGTGGCCCGTTGTTCCATCAGCATCCCGGTGGCCCGATCGACCGCCTGCCGATCCTCCAGCCCGGCCTGCAACTCGGCACTGAGCCGTTGCGGGGCGTCCGCGGTCTGGGCCGAGCCCAGCAGGGTGGCCGCCGCGACGGCCAGCAGGCCCAGCTGCTGCTCCTCGTAGCCGGTGAAGGCATCACCGACGGTGGCGTAGACCTTCATCGCCCCCAGGCACCGGTCCTGGAACACCATCGGGACACTGATCATCGACAGGATTCCCGAGGCGGCGGCAGCCCTCGACCACTCCGGCCACCGGTCGTCGTCGGTGGTGTCGTTGACGCGCTGGGGGGTCGCGGTGGCCCAGGCGCTCAGGCACGGGCCGTTCCCGAGGTCGTATTGGAGGGCGTCGGCGGCCTCCACGAGATGGCCGGTGGCCCCTGCACTGGTCCTAGTGCCCTGGGCGTCGAGCAGGGAGACCCCGGCACCAGCGGCTACGGGGATGAGGTCCCGGGCGACCTGGGCCAGCTGGTGCACCGCGGCCGCAGCGTGCTCCTGAGACAGCAGCATGTCTTGGATGCGGGCGAAGACCGCGGTCAGCTCCGTCGCGGAGGATTCGGACTGCATGGGGACCCCTCTCGGTCCGACGGGGCGGGTCGGGTCCGCTGCGCATCGTGCGCTGTCGTGGCGGCCTCGATGGCCGGTGGTTTCTCGCACGATGGTGGCCCCTTCTCTCAGGGATACGCCGGTCCGCACAGGGCCGGTCAGCCGGTGAATGATCACGGAGCCGGCGCCGCTTCTGGTGCGGTGGCTGCCCCGGGTCGGGGCTCTGACGACGTGGGCGGCCTTCAGAGATAGTGATGCCCGCCTCGGCACGGGGTGGCCGAGCCGAGGCGGACCTCACGAATCGTGCTGGTGCCTCACCCCACCCGGAAGCTTCCGCTGACCTGGAAGCACGAGTTACCGGGGTCTGCGACCGCTTCAGGCGGCGTGGGCAGCCGAGGCGTGGCGCAGGCGGTGACCCTCGGTGGGGACCAGCTTGGGGAGCCCGCTGCTGGTCTCGCGCACCCACAGCACACCGAGGTGGGCTGCCACCTGGCTCACGGTGCCGGCATGGCGCAGGTGGTGCTCATCCCACACCTCGATCGGGTCCCCGGGGTGCACCCGGGCCAGGTCGTGAATCCATCGATCAGTGGTGGTCATGATGCGTCCTGTTCATGTCGTGCGGTGAGGTGTGATGCGTTGCCCGCGCCCCGGCGATCCAGACCCTGAAACAGGGCCCGGATCCCCGGAGCGGACGAGCGCTCAGGCGGAGTAGGACTCGCGGCTGCCGGACTTGGCCAGTCCGCGGGACGCCAGGTAGCCGATGGTCAGGTAGGTGATGTACTCCATGGCCTGACGGGCGTCGAACAGGTCGGCGCCGTCCTCGGCCCCGCCGTCACCGACCAGGATGGCGGTGACGACGATGGCCGCCAGCACGCCGAGGTAAGCGATGAACTCGGTGGTCTTGGTCGCGGCCTTGGTCTCGGTGGCGCGACGGGTCGTGTGCTCGGCGCCGGTGGTGGCGGGGGTGGCGGTGTGGGAAGCAGTGTTCGTCAAGGGATTCTCCTGAAAGAGGTAAGGGGGTACCGGATTCGGCAGGGCTCCGGACAGCAGATCGCCGTCGGCGCAGTCAGTGGAGGGCGGGGGACGCAGTGTGCTCGACGTCTTGCCTACACCGTAGACTGTACGTGTAGACTGCGAATTAAGCAAAGCCCCCTTATCGAAGGATTCCGATCACTGTGCCTCCCCCCACTGACCCCGTCCCCGACACCGTCGAGGACCCCGCACCGACCCCCCGGGCCAAGGCGCGCCGGCCGCGGCTCAGCCGGGAGGTGGTGCTCACCGCGGCCCTGACGCTGGTGGACGCCGAGGGCCTCGACGCCTTGAGCATGCGCCGGCTGGGCCACGAGCTGGGCCGGGACCCGATGGGCCTGTACCGCTACGCGAAGAACCGGGCGGACCTGCTCGACGGGATCACCGAGCTGGTCCTGGACCAGCTGGTCATCCCCACCGACGGGGCCGACTGGCAGGAGCAGCTGCGCGCCACCGCCCACGACTTCCGCGACCTGGCCCTGGCCCACCCGCACGTGGTGCCGCTGCTGGTGACCCGGCCGCTGTCCACCCCGCTGGGACTGCGCCCGCTGGGCACCCTGCGCCCGCTGGAGAACATCCTGACCCTGCTCATCGGCGCCGGCTTCACCCCGGAAGACGCCCTGCACGTCTACCGGGCCTACTACGGGTACCTCTACGGGCACATCCTCAACGAGCTCCAGGAGATCGTCGTGGACGAGCAGGAGAACGAGGACCTGCTGCGCCTGGGCCTGCACCGCCTGCCCGCCCGCCAGTTCCCGCTGCTGCGCTCCATGGCCTCGGTGCTGGCCGACTACGACGGGGCGGCCGAGCTCGACCAGGGCATCACCATCCTCCTGGGCGGACTGGCCGCCCAGCTCCACCCCGCACCGTCCACCCCGACCGCGGCGTCCCAGGGCGGCGCGGCACATCCCGACCAGCTCGAGGCCTCACCCGCTGATGCTTGACCCGCTTGATCCCTGACCTGTTCGACCCGTAGCACCCAGGAGTTCTCATGACCACCATCGCCTCAGAGCAGACCGGCAACAATGACTTCCGGGCTCAGCCCGAGACCGGTGCCGCACTGCCCGCGCCGAGCATGACCCAGACGCCCCTGCGGACACCGGGCAGCCGCCTGGGCCCTCAGGAGGACTTCCCGGAAGACCTCACCAGGCTGGGCATGGCGGACCTGCAGGTACTGCACTCGAGGATCACCCGCCAGCTCGACCACGACTGGCTCACCGACCCGGTTGGGCCCCATCCAGTCACCATGGACCGGGGCCTTGAGTTGGCCGCTGAGCTGGACGCCCGCGACACCGCATGAGAGCCCATGACCCCGCTCGAACCCTCACCGACAGGCACACCATGAACACCATTCCCGCCGCAGACCCCACCGACACCACGGGTCCCACGGCCCGCCGGTTCGACGCCATCTGTGTGATCTTCAATCCGCACAGCACCGGGGACGCCCCGGCACTGGCCGCGAAGCTGCGCGACCAGCTGCAGGAAGATCTGCCCTATGCCCCGGAGATCCGGATGCTGCCCACCGAGCACGCCGGGCACGCCGTGGACCTGGCGGAGGCGGCGAGCACCCCCAACGCCCTGATCGTCTCGGTCAGCGGTGACGGCGGCTACAACGAGGTCATCAACAGCGTCATGTCCGCTGAGTCCACCGATACCGTGTGCGCGGTGGTCCCGGCCGGCAACGCCAACGACCACCAGCGCACCACCGCCCGCCAGCCCCTGGCCGAAGCCGTCGCCGAAGGCCACGTGCGGAAGATGGACCTGCTGCACCTGTCCACCGGGAACGGGGCGGAGGCCGTCTACGCCCACTCCTACATCGGTTTCGGGCTGACCCCGGTGGTGGCCATCGACATGGAGAAGGGCAACAAGGGAGCGCTCAAGGAGATGGTCTCGGTGGTGCGGACCTTCGCCCAGTTCCGGCCCTTCCGCATCCAGCACACCGACGGGACCCGCCAGAAGATCGACAGCCTCGTCTTCGCCAACATCCCTCAGATGGCCAAGGTCGCCACCCTCAGCGAAGCCCAGGACCGGCCGGCCGACGGGAAGTTCGAGGTCATCCTCTTTCCGCACGCCGCCAAGTGGAAGGTGCTGCTCAAGGCCGCCCGCGCGGCCACCACCGGGCTGGGGGATCAGCCCAGCGTGGCCCGCTACGAGTTCATCGCCCTCAAGCCGATGCCCTACCAGCTCGACGGGGAGGTCCGCTCCGTCCCGGCCCACACCCAGGTCCGCGTCGAGTCCGCCCCCTCGGCCCTGACCGTCATCGGCTGACCGGCACCCAACCGTTGCTCCGGTGCCCCGTCCAGCCCGAAGACCAAGCCCCCGAACCCAGTCCTAGCGACACGAACGCAACACTCCAGTACTACGCACCCGCCGAAAAGGGAACGTGCTGAGCATGGTGGCGGAGTTCGAATCCGACTTAATCCGGATGCGCACCCGCGAGGGCATGGCCATCGCTCGAGCCAAAGGCCGGTTGCGCGGGCGGCAGCCCAAGCTTTCCGCGCTGCAGCGCCGGCACCTGCTGTCCTTGCACGAGAGGGGCGAGCATTCCCTGGCGGAGTTGTTCGGGGTGGCCCGCTCCACGGTTTACCGCACGATCCAGCGGGAGTTGGCCAAGCGCACCGGCTGAGACCTCAGCTGACTGTGGAGGGCAGTTCCCGGATCCGCCGGTAGAGCGTCGCTCGGGACATGCCGAGGTCCCGTGCGACCTGGGTGGCCGGCTCTCCGCCATCAATGAGCCGCAGCGCGTTGCGGATCTGGGAATCGGTAAAAGTCTGACGGCGCCCGCCGAGATCTTTGCCGGCGGCCCGGCGTTTAGCCACCGAGTCGGTGATCCGCTCCCGCTTGATCTCCAGCTCCATCTGGGCCAGCGCGGCCATGACCGTGAAGACCATCGAGCCCATCGGAGTAGCAGTGTCCACGTCTCCGCCACCGAGATTGAGTACCCGTAGCCCCGCACCTCTCCCCCGCAGGGCCTCGGCGAAGGTCAGCATGTTCTGCGTCGACCGCCCCAATCGGTCCAACGTGGTGACGACCAAGGTGTCCCCCGACTCGAGCGCAACCACCGCACGGTCGAACTGCGGACGCAATGCACGCCCCCCAGACACTCCACTGTCGACATAGAGGTCATCGCGCCGCACCCCGGCATGCAGGAGGTCAGCCACTTGACGGTCGGCGTCCTGCTGACGCGTCGACACCCTGGCATACCCGATTAACTTCCCCACGTCCACCTCATCTGTCTCGCAACTGACGTTGAGTATCCGATTCTAGGGGCATGGATAAAGCACAAGGATGCGAGACACTCAGGTCCCCGGAAACATGCGGGTGTGACTGTCGACGGTAAATGGCGGTGTTCTGGCAGAGGTAATTGGCGGCTGTGGTACTCCTGTGGCCTCA
>NZ_JAVKPP010000025.1:0-25685 GCF_040980965.1 Kocuria sp. CPCC 205231
CCGAGGTAGTTGAAGGCCCAGGACAGCTGCGCGTAGCCGCCGATCATGTGGGTGGGTTTGACGAGGATGCGGGTGACCGAGTTGTGGATCCCGCCGCGGCGCCCGGTCGCCTCGGACTTCGGGACGTCGATCAGGCGCTCCTGGGCGTGGTGGACGTAGACCACCCCGGCCGGCATCCGGTGGGAGACGATGGCCCGGCCGATGTAGACGCCGTTGGTGTTGAGGCACTCGACCCAGTCGTTGTCGGCGACCTCGATGAGTGCGGCGTCCTGGGGGCTCATCCACACCGTGGTGCCCCCGCGGGCCAGGGAGAGCATGAACAGGTTGTCCTGGTACTCCGAGTGGATCGACCACTTGTTGTGCGGGGTCAGATACCGCACGGCGATCGACAGCTCCCCGCGCTGCCCGAGCTTGGGTTCCCCGAACAGGCGGTGCATGTCCAGGGGCGGGCGGTAGATCGGCAGGGACTCACCCATGTCCTTGAGCCAGTCGTGGTCCAGGAAGAAGTGCATCCGTCCGGTGAGGGTGTGGAAGGGCTTGAGGCGTTCGATGTTGATGGTGAACGGGGCGTAGCGCCGCCCGCCGGTCTCCGAGCCGGACCACTCCGGGGAGGTGATCACCGGGACCGGGCCGGCCTGGGTGTCGGCGAAGGTGATGCGCTTCTCCTCGGAGCCGCGGGCGAGGTCTGCGAGCTCCACCCCGGTGCGCTTCTCGAGGGTCTCGAAGCCCTGCACGGCCAGCTCCCCGTTGGTGGTGCCGGAGAAGAGGAGGATGGCCTCGGCCATCCGCGCGTCGGTGTTGATCACCGGTCGGCCTGCCGCGGCCCCGGAGTCGAACACCCCGTGCAGGCGGGCCAGCTGGTCCACCTGGTGGGAGACGTCGTAGGTGATGTACTTCGTGGTGAGGCCCAGCTTCTCAGCCAGTGGCCCGACCGCGGAGAACTTCTCCCCGACCGCGGTGTAGTCGCGCTCCACCACCTGGAGGTTCGGCAGGTTCTTGCCCGGTACCGCCGGGACGTCGGTGCCCTTCCAGTCCGGGGCGTGGCCCCCGGGTTGGGCGAGCTCGCCCGGGGTGTCGTGGGTGAGCGCGGTGGCCACCATGTCCTTGCGCACCCCGAGGTGCACCTTCGCCTGCCGGGAGAACTCCTCGGCCAGCAGCCGGAACAGGTCGTAGTCCGTCTTCGCTTCCCACGGCGGGTTGATCGCCGGGGTGAAGGCGTGCACGTAGGGGTGCATGTCGGTGGAGGACAGGTCGTGCTTCTCGTACCAGGTCGCGGCGGGGAACACGACGTCGGAGAGCAGGGTGGAGCTGGTCATCCGGAAGTCGGCCGATACGAGCAGGTCGAGCTTGCCCTCCGGGGCCTGCTCGTGCCAGGTCACGTCCTTCGGGCGGGAGGTGGAGTGGTCGGAGCCCAGGACGTTGTGGTGGGTGCCCAGCAGGTGCTTGAGGAAGTACTCCTCACCCTTAGCGGAGGAGCCCAGCAGGTTGGAACGCCACAGCATCAGGGTGCGCGGCCAGTTCTGCGGAGCGTCGACGTCCTCGACGGCGAAACGCATGTCCTGCGCCTTGAGTCGATCCGCGACCCACCGGGCCTCATCAGGTGCTTCCCCGCGGGCCACACCCTCGGAAGCGGCGTCGGCCACGTCCAGGGAGTTCTGGTCGAACTGCGGGAAGAACGGCATCCACCCCATGCGGGTGGACTTGGCGACCACGTCGGCGGTGTGCATGCCCTTCAGGTGACCCTGGGCCAGCGGGGACTGCAGCGAGTCGGAGGAGTACCCGTCGGAGCGGAACTGGTCGGTGTGCATGTACCAGAACGCGGTGCCGATCATGAACCGCGGCGGGCGGGTCCAGTCGGTGGCCGCGGCCATCGTGGCCTGGCCGGTGATCGGTCGGGTCTTCTCCTGGCCCACGTAGTGCGCCCACCCGCCGCCGTTGCGGCCCTGACACCCGCACAGCATCAGCATCGCCAAGATCGCCCGGTAGGTGACGTCCCCGTGGTACCACTGGCAGATGCCGGCCCCGAGAATGATCATCGACCGGCCGCCGGACTTCTCCGCGTTGGTGGCGAACTCCCGGGCGATGCGGGCCACCGCCGCCGCCGGGACCGAGGTGATCTCCTCCTGCCACGCGGGGGTGTAGGGGGTCTCCACGTCGTCGTACCCGGACGCCCACTGGCCGGGTAGCCCGGCCCGGCCCACCCCATACTGGGCGAGCATGAGGTCGAAGACCGTGGTCACCGTGCGTCCGGCCACTTCGGTGACCGGCACCCCGCGGTGGACCACCGAGCCCTCGCCCGTGGCATCGGTGAACGCGGGCAGATCGATCACGCTAGTGGCCTGCTCGTAGGACGCCGAGTCGGCGACGGACAGGGCCGGGCGCACCCCCTGCAGGTCCAGGTTCCACTTCCCCTCGTCGGCCTCGTTGTAGCGGAAGCCCGTCGACCCCTGGGGCACCACCGGAGTGCCCGCGTCCCGGTCCAGGAGCACGGTCTTGAACGCCGCGTCCGCGGCCTCTGTCTGCCCCAGGTCCTGGGCAGTGAGGAACTTGCCGGGCACCACGGTGCCGTCTGGGCGCTGCTCGAGGGTGACGAGGAAGGGCAGGTCGGTGTACTGCACCACGTAGTCCTCGAAGAACGGGACCCGCCGGTCCACGAAGTTCTCCTTCAGGATCACATGCCCCATGGCCATGGCCAGGGCGGCGTCGGTGCCGGCCTGGGCGGGCAGCCACTCGTCGGCGAACTTCGTGTTGTCGGAGTAGTCGGGACTCACCGAGACGACCTTGGTGCCGCGGTAGCGGGCCTCGACCATCCAGTGCGCGTCCGGGGTGCGGGTGACCGGGATGTTGGAGCCCCACATCATCAGATAGGTCGCATCCCACCAGTCGCCCGACTCGGGCACGTCCGTCTGGTCCCCGAAGACCTGGGGGCTGGCCACCGGCAGGTCCGCGTACCAGTCGTAGAAACTGTTCATCACCCCGCCGATGAGGTTGAAGAACCGGGCGCCGGCCGCGTGGGAAACCATGGACATCGCCGGGATCGGGGAGAACCCGGTGACCCGGTCCGGGCCGTAGGTCTTGATCGTGTGCACGTGGGCGGCCGCGGTCATCTCGAGGGCCTCCTGCCAGCTGGAGCGCACCAGCCCGCCCTTGCCCCGGGCCTGCTGGAACGCCCGGCGCTTCTCCGGGTCCCCGACCACGGCCTGCCAGGCCAGGACGGGGTCCCCGCCGACCTCTGCCTTGGCGGCCCGGTACATCTCCAGCAGCACCCCGCGCACGTACGGATAGCGCACGCGGGTGGGGGAGTAGGTGTACCAGGAGAAGGCGGCCCCGCGGGGGCAGCCGCGTGGTTCGTACTCCGGGCGGTCCGGGCCCACGGAGGGGTAGTCGGTCTCTTGGGCCTCCCAGGTGATGATCCCGTCCTTGACATAGATCTTCCAGGAGCAGGAGCCTGTGCAGTTCACCCCGTGCGTGGAGCGGACCACCTTGTCGTGGCTCCACCGGTTCCGGTAGAACGCGTCCCCGGCCCGCCCGCCCTCGCGGAAGACCGCGCGGCCGTCCGGTGACTCCTCCCAGCGGGTGAAGAACTTCCCGAGCTTGAGCAGGGCGTCGGAGGCAGGACCATCGGTGCGCGGCGGGACGGATTCGGTCGTCATGGAAAGAAACCTAGTAATGCGCCGGCAAGAATGCCATTCTTACGCGTTACTGATCGTCGCGCCACGACTTGTTCTGGCCATAATGCATTCCGTGGTAAATGCTGACGTGTCATATGTTTCAGAAAGAGAACTTTGTTTCAGAAGGCGAGCCCATTGCGCTTCCTGAGGCGGCATGTCGGGGATCTAGGGCGGTTGGCTCCCCTAGCCGAAAGCTTCGAAAATCGTTCGATTCGAATCACTGGGATTTCGTCATATCGGCCTGCCCTAATCGTGTCCCTAATGCCCGGGACGCACGGTGTTGTGCGCAACCCAAGGAACGATCAGTAACTTTTGGGGACCAGCAAGGTGACCCCATAAGGTGGGTCAAATAACGCAAGTGATGTCTGTGCTATTGCGCTGATCGATATGTTGGAGGCGGTGACATGGGCGTTTCCCTGGGACTTCCGCAGATCCGCGGTGCCGGTCCGGGCCCCAGCGGCGCGCCCCGGGAGGCGGGGCTCGCCGATCGGCACGGCCGCCGGGCCACCGACCTGCGGCTGTCGGTCATCGACAAGTGCAATCTGCGCTGCACCTACTGCATGCCCGCCAAGGGCCTGCCCTGGCTGCCCGCCGCCCGGCTGATGAGCGCCGGTGAGATCACCCGCATCGTCGACGTCGGGGTCCGGCAGCTGGGGATCACCGAGCTGCGCCTGACCGGCGGGGAACCCCTGGTGCGGGCCGACCTGGAGGAGATCGTGGCCGGGGTGCGCACCGCCCACCCGCAGCTGCCGGTCTCGCTCACCACCAACGGCATCGGCCTCGCTACCCGGGCCCAGGCCCTGGCCGCGGCCGGGCTGAGCCGGATCAACATCTCCTTGGACACCCTGGACGCGGCGACCTACCGGGCCCTGGCCCGCCGGGACCGCCTGGCGCAGGTGCTGGCCGGGGCCGAGGCCGCGGCCGCCGCCGGGCTGGCCCCGGTGAAGATCAACGCGGTGCTAATGCGCGGGGTCAACGACCACGAGGCCCCCGAGCTGCTCGCCTGGGCCCTGGAGCGCGGTTTCGCCCTACGGTTCATCGAGCAGATGCCGCTGGACGCCGACCACGGCTGGACCCGGGCGGAGATGGTCACCGCCGCGCAGATCCGCCACCGGCTCAGCACCCGGTTCCGGCTCACCCCGCACCCCGGCGCCCGCGACGGCGCCCCGGCCGAGCTCTGGGACGTCCACCCCACCACCCCCGCCGGGGCCCCCGAGGAGGTTCCCGGGGCCGGGGAGGCGCCGCTGGGGACCGTGGGTGTCATCGCCTCGGTGACGGAGCCCTTCTGCGCCGACTGCAAGCGGACCCGGATCACCGCCGAGGGCAGGGTCCGGTCCTGCCTGTTCTCCCACGAGGAGGTCGAGCTGCTGCCGCTGCTGCGCGCCGGTGCGACCGACGCCGAGCTCGCCGAGCGGTGGCGGGCGGCGATGTGGGCCAAGCCGGCCGCCCACGGCATGGACCACACGGGCCTGGACTCACCCGACTACGTCCAGCCGGAGCGGCCGATGAGCGCGATCGGGGGCTGAACCCGTGGCCGCCCCACCACACCGACCGGAACAGGAACGATGACCCAGAACACCACAGAGAGCAACCCCCGTACCCTGACCTCCGCGACCAGTACGACCATGCGGGTACGGTACTTCGCGGCTGCACGCGCAGCCGCCGGGACCGAGGCCGAGACCCTTGAGCTGCCCACCGGAGACGGCGCGCCCCGTACCCGCGCTGATGTGGAGGTACTGCTCGCGCAACGCCACCAGCAACCGGTGCCTGGACAACCGCTGCTGGGCCAGGTGCTGTCCCGTGCCAGCTTCCTGCTCGACGGGGTGGCCTGCCCAGATGCGGCGGCCGAGATCCCGGACGGGGCCGTGCTCGACGTCCTGCCGCCCTTTTCCGGCGGATGAACACTCCGGCCGGCGCTCTGCTCTTCCATGTTGTGGTCCTGGCCGGGGGCCGATCCTCCCGGCTGGGCGGCACACCCAAGGCGAGCCTGCGGCGAAACGGGCGCACCCTCGTGGAACTCACGGTGGAAGCGGTCCAAGGGGCTGCCGGGGTCGTTGTGGTCGGACCCGCGGAGCTGGCCGTCCCCGCGGGCGTTCTGCGCACCCGGGAGGATCCGCCGTTCTCCGGGCCGGCTGCGGGCATCGCGGCCGGGCTGGCCGCCCTCGAGGCGCTGCCGTTGGCGGACTGGACCATGACCCTGGCCTGCGACATGCCCGAAGTGGCCCGCGCCGTACCCCTGCTGCTGGGGTCCGCCGGGGCCGCGCCCGAAACGGACGGACACATCGGCGTCACCCCCGACGGTCGCCGCCAGCCGCTGGCCGCCCTGTACCGCACCGAGGCGCTGCGCGCGGCCTACGCGGACCAGGACCCCACCAACCGCTCGGTACGCTCCTTCACCCACGACCTTCTCCTGCAGGAGGTCACTGTGGCCGAGGACGCCACCGCGGACGTGGACACTTGGGACGACGTGCACAAGTTCCGGCTCAGCTGACAGAAGACCCCGAGGAAAGGAACGCGGCATGGCGAAGAAGATGACGTCTGAGGAACGACGCCTGCTCTCCGAATGGATCGCCCAGCTCAAGACCGAGTTCGAGCTGGACGCCATGGACGTGCCTCTGGACGACCTGCTGGCTCTGGCCGGGGTAGTCTCCACCGGGGTGGCTCGCCCCGCCGTGCCGGTCACGGCCTATGTCGCCGGATACCTCGCGGCACTACGCACCCGGCAGGCACCGGATCACGGCGCCGCCCACACCATTCAGGACGTCATCGCGGTCGTACC
This sequence comes from Kocuria sp. CPCC 205231, assembly GCF_040980965.1. NCBI lineage: Bacteria > Bacillati > Actinomycetota > Actinomycetes > Micrococcales > Micrococcaceae > Kocuria > Kocuria sp. CPCC 205231. The sequence goes on from NZ_JAVKPP010000025.1 coordinate 6,451, forward strand.
GGTACCTGCTGCGGATCCACAAGACACCTGATCCTGCCCCGGCTCCTGGCACAACCCCAGCTGCGGTGTCGAGGTGCCTGGTGATGCCGTGGATGAACGCGCCCGCCACCACCGCGGCCCCGTCCCTGTTCCGGGGCTCGCATGGCCTCGCCACGGGGACGGTGGGTGGAGCCAGCAGGACCGAGCAGGGCGGAGTCAGAGCGGACTGCTGACACCGGCAGCACTGCCGGCCCCGGCGCATCGCCCAGTGTCACCGGTGCTCGTCGTCGAGCCCTGTGGCCTCGCACGGGCGAGGCCACAGGGCTGGACTGAAGAACCGACCCAGACGGTCGGCGTTGCGGTGGGTCAGTCCACGGGTGAACGCGGTGCCTCCGACAGACCGGTGCGCCACGCCTTCGGGTCGGCCACCTGGAACCGGCGTCCCGACACGGTGGTGGGGCCGATGCGCACGAACCGTCCCTTCGGTCCACTCTGCCAGGGCAGCAGCGGCAGGCTCAGCGTGTCGGTCAGTTCCTCGATACCGCGGATCTGCTCGGACCGTCCCTTGACCACCACGCTCCACGCCCGGTTGACCGACGCTTCGTACCCGTCGATCTCCAGGGCCACGGGCACACCTGAGAGAGCCGCCGAGAGCTTGGTGCCTTCCGTGGTGCGGAACACCAAGCTGCTGTGATCCACCACGTAGTTGATCGGGAAGATCTCCGGGTGGTCCTCCACCCAGACCGCCAGACGGCCGATGCCGGTCGCCCGCAACAGCGTCCAGCAAGCACTGGCCGACAGCGTTTCGATTCTTTCCTCGTACTCCTCGGTCATGACATCCTCCTCAGAACTTGCGTTCCTACTCGAAATCGGCGAGCCACAGGTCGGGGCCGAACACCTCGTACTGGATGTCCTTGGCCGGCACTGCGTGGGCGATGAGGTCGCTGCGCACCGCCTGCATGAACGGCAGGGGCCCGCACAGGTAGTACTGGGCCTGGGCGGGCAGCTCCACCGACCGCAGATCCATCAGCCCGGCGTGTTCGTTCGTCCCCGGGGTGGGGGAGGGGTGTTCGAACCACACGGCCAGGGACCCGTCCATCAGTTTTTCGAGGTCGGTGGTGACCTGGGTGCGCAGCGCGAAGGCCTCAGGGGAGGCATCAGCGTGCAGCAGCACCACCTTGCGCTGAGCTGCGGCCGCCACCAGGTGGGAGAGCATCCCGGCCATCGGGGTGATGCCGATCCCGGCGCTGACCAGCACGACCGGCCGGTCGGTGTACTCCAGGACCACGTCCCCGAAGGGCGCCGAGAGGGTGATCTCGTCGCCGACCTGCACCTGATCGTGCAACAGGGTCGACATCTCTCCGGCCGGGGTGCCATTGCCGTGGACGCGCTTGACGGCGAACACCCGGTGCCGCCCGTCGTCGGCCTTCGTGAGGCTGTACTGGCGCGGTTGGTGCACCCCGTCGGGCATCGGCATCTTGCACGTGACGTACTGGCCCGGCAGTGAGGGCTTGACCTCCCGCTCATCGACGCGCTCCACCACGAAGGTCGTGACGTCGGCGGTCTCCGGGATCTTCTCGGCCACCCGCCAGGTGCGCCACACGGTGTCCGGGGACAGGCGGGTGGCCTCGTAGAGGCCACGCTCCTGGGTGATCAGCGCATTGGCCATCAGCCAGTACACCTCGTCCCAGGCCGCGGCGACCTCCTCGGTGACGGCCTCGCCGAGGACATCGACGATGGCCCACATGAGGTGGTCATGGACGATCTGGTACTGGTCCGGGTGCAGCCCGAGGGAGACGTGCTTGTGCGCGATGCGCGAGAGCAGATGGTCGGGCAGCTCGGTGGGCCGGTTCACCAGATATCCGGCGTAGCCGGCCACGGACCCGGCCAGGGCCTGCTGCTGACGGCCGTCGGCCTGGTTGCCGCGGTTGAACAGCCCGTCCAGCAGCTCGGGGTGCTCGCCGAACATGTGCGCGTAGAAGCGCCGGGCAATCTCCTGGATGTTCTCCCCGACCACGGGCAGGGTGGACTTCACGACGGGGTAGGCGGTGTCTGACAGCATATTTTGCTCCTCTGATGGGTTCGGCAGGATCAGGATTCTGGCGGTTCATGCCCGAGCTGGCATCGGGTTCTCCAGCGGGTCCCGGTGCGAGCACCAAGCGGGTGCCGCATCGTCGCTCAACGGGAAGTTGGGCGATCATTGTGCGCGGTAGCGGGTGCCGTGGCCGCGCATCGGGAATTCAGCGGTGTTTGGCCACGCTCAACAGCACGACGGAGTCCTCCACCGCTTCCAGCCCGTGACGGGCCTGCGGGACGATGAGCAGATCCCCTGGGGATCCGTTCCACTGAAGCTCCCCGGCGCTCAGGAGCACTCGTCCGTGGAGGACGTGCACGGTGGCCTCACCGGGATTGTTGTGCTCGTTCAACCCGGAGCCGGCTCGCAGCGCGATGACGGTCTGGCGCATCACCTGCTCATGGCCGCCGAACACTGTGTGAGCGCTGCGCCCACTCGGGGCCTGCTGGGCGATCTCCAGCTGGTGGCGGGCCAGGGCGGTCAACGACGACTTCTGCACCATGATCATTCCTTTCGGTAGCGATGGACGGGTTCGTTGTGGCCGTACCGGTGGGTCCCGGCCACTCACACGGCCTCCACCGCGCTCTGCCCTTCGGGCGGGCGGGAGCGTCACAAACCTTTGACTGTCGTCCTGACAGGCAGGTACGAGTGGGCTTCGTCGGGCGCGCAGAGGAGGTGTCACGGGGAAACCCGGATCAGCCCTCTGGCCCCGCGTTCGGCCTCGGCCAGGGAGTGATTGACGAACGGGTAGGTCCCGGGCTCGGAGAACTCCAGCTCCACGAACCCGCCCTGGGCCGGTGCCAGGTCCAGGACCTGGGCCCCGCCCTGCCCGGTGCCACCCGGAGGCAGGAGATAGGCGCCCTCCTTGTAGACGGTGTCGAACTGGCCACCCACCACATGGAAACTCATCCCCTTCGACGGCCCGGCGGCCAACACCCAGATCCGCACCCGTTCACCGGTCCGCGCAGTGAGCGGGTCGTGGACGTACTGGGTGGCGTGCCCGTTGAACATCGTCAGCGACGGCACGCCCTGCGCGACCCGCTCCGGGGCCACCACCGCGTTCGCCCCTCCATCGGCAGTGTCCCCGGCCGGGGAGAGATAGGTCTCGTTCTGCACCAGCAGGAACTCCCGGTCCACGCCCGGCAGACCGGGCGGGTCGATCACCACGGCCCCGAACATCCCGGCCGCCAGATGCGTGCTCATCGGAGCTGTGGAGCAGTGGTAGAGCCAGATGCCTGAGCGAACGGCCTCGAACCGGTAGACCAGCGACTCTCCCGGGGCGATGGTGCGCATCGGCCCGTCCGGGGCGAGTGCACCGGCGTGGAAGTCCACCGAATGCCCCATCGAACCGTCATTGACCAGGGTGATCTCGAAGACATCGCCCACCCGCCCGTGCAGGGTCGGGCCCATGTACCGGCCGTTGTAGGTCCACCCCTGCAACTGCATTCCCGGGGCGATCTCCTGCGGTATCTCCTCGACCTCGAGCTCCACCCGGTGCACCCGGCGCCCGCTCTCCGGCTCACCGTCCACCGGTTCCAGCACGGGGGAGCGGGTGTCGAACTGATCCCCGGGTGCGGCGCCGAAGTCCACGGCCGGGTCTGGATCCGCGGCCGGATCCGCGGCTGGATCCGAGGCGGGCGCGTGCAGGCCGGGGTGCCCGGGCGCCTCCTGCGCTGCCGCCGGTGCCGCAGCCACGGCGGTACCGTCTGCGTCGACCGCGATGACGTCGAAGCCCATGCCCATGCTCTTGTGCCCGACGATCGAGCACCAACCCTCCACCGACCCACCGATCACCCCGGCATCGACGGTCACGGTCTGCCCGAGGGCCACCCGGCCGCTGCTGGCCCCGGAAGCCAGGACGAGGTCATGGACGTTCGTGGGGTCGTTGTTCGTCAGCTCGATCACCAGCTCGTCACCCACCGGGACCTCCACCGAGGCCGGCTCGAACCGCATGCCCTCCTCGGCGCTGACCTCCACGGTGGTGGTCCTTCCGGTGGCCTGCACCGGGCCGGCGCCCTGAGCGCGAAGATCGAAGCCGGCCGCCGCCGGATTCAGCGCGATGCCCACCACCACCGCGGTGGCCACGGTGAGGACCCCGGCCACTGCCCCGCGGACATGCCGGGAAGCCGGCACCTCCCCGCCCGGGGCAGCCGGGCTCGGTGCCGACGTGTCCGCCCGGGCCCGGTTTCGAGACGGCGGTGCCGCAGCGGCCTTCCGCCCGGCCACCGAGACCTTGGCCGCAGAGACCATCAGAGGAACAAAGGCGAAGAACACCGCGGCCCCCAGCACCGAGACCACGGCTCGTACCCAGGACGGCAACAGACCGGGGGGCAGACTGAACAGCAGCACGCACAGATTGATGACCACCACACGGAACATGGCCGCCCGGTTGATCACCTGATTGGCGGCCCGCACGGTCGCCGGGCCGCCGCCCATCGTGACAGGCAGGAGATAAGTCATGGCCCCCAGCAGTACTTGGGCCAGGAAACCGGCCACGAACGGCACGGTCAGCTGCCGCAGCACCGCGGTCTCGAATCCGTGCCCGGCCACCAGCCAGGTGATCACCACCGTCGTGGCCAACCACCACATCACCCCGGCAGCCACGGAGAAGCCCGCATAGTCGGCCGGCCGCCGACGGCAAGCGGTGCCGGCCATGACCACCGCCACGGCCACCAGCCCACAGATGTAGGCGGCCAGACCGGCCACCGTCACCCACACCGTCCCGAGCAGGGATCCCCCGACCGTGGTCACGATCCCCCCGGTCATCACCGGCAGAGCGACTGCGGTGATCCGAGAGGAGAAACCGACCATGCGGGTGCGCAAGATCGTGGGCCACAGCGTCAGCAGCGTGCCCGCGACCGTCAACCCCACGAAGCCCAGCACATTGGTCGCCTCGTGCGCCAACAGGACCCGGGCATGCCACGGTGCGGACAGCCCGGCGGCCAGCACGGCCCCCAGCACCGCCCCGACGGGCAACAGGAACGCCGCCACCACGTAATACTTCACGGTCACAGCGAATCGCGACGGCAGCGCCGTGCGCAGCTGCCCCAGCAGCGCAGTGCCGTGCCAGGTCAGCGCGGCCCCGATCAGGACCGCCGCCAGCACGGTCAGCCAGTACCAGGTGCTCAGCAACCCGGCGATCAGCAGCACGATCCCGACGTTGAGCGTGCGGATGCGGGCCAGTTGCCGTCTCCTGGCGCCATCGGGCAGCCGGTTCTTCAGCAACGACTCGGTGAAGTGCTGGGACCACACCATGATCGAATTGGTGATCAAGCCCAGGGTCACCAGGTGCACCATCACCCAGCGGAAGTCAGGAACCCAGCGATGGACCAAGATGACGACCAGCAGCACGCCCATCCAGATGCGGATCGGTGCGGCACTCCGGCGATGCCATGACGCGCGGCCGTGGAGCCGTGGGCGACTGGTCACGTGACTCATCCATTCTTAATCTTGCATTTCATTTGCAAGTATAGGTGTCGTCATCGGCTGCCCATAACGCGAGGAAGTCGCGATCCTGAGGAGAGGGGGTTGCAATCGGCCCGAGAGTTGGCGCACGACCACGTTCGCCGGATGGACCCGCTCACTCGTACCCGATGACCACACGTCATCACCGTCGTCATCGATGACCGATCCGCACGATCGGCCACCACACGCATGAGTCGGAAAAGACCGCGCAGCACCCTGATTGTCCTGTCGCTGCCACCCCACACCGATACCAAGCCCCGCGCAGGGTGAGGTTGCGATGGGGGTTCCTCCGTGACCGGTTCTGCTAGGGGTCAAGGCGTGGTTGCGCCGTGCAGGTGGTGGGTGGCGTAGTACTTCATTGCTGTCGCCAGCCAGCCGGGTAGGGCTGGGTCGACGTCGGCGATCCAGGTCCGTTGTTGGTCGTCGTTGAGGTAGTGATCGGCCAGGGCGCGGTAGGCCTCGGCATCCGGTTTCCAGAACTGGGCGATGGCTTCGTGGTGTTCCTCGACGAGCTGTTGGGCGTCCTGGTCATCAGGCGGCACCTGGTGTCGCATGAGTCCGGCCATGCGGTGGAGCAAGGCTCGGCTATCGGCGGCTGCTTGTTCGTAGTCGGTCATTTCCCAGCCGTCGGTGGCGGTCTCGACGGCGGCGAAGGTGTGCTCGACTGCTGGGCCGTGGGCGGCCCTGAGCCGGTCCTTCAGCCGAGTGCGGTCGTGGTGGAGGCCGCGGAAGAAGTCCGCAGGTTCCATGGTGTGGGCGCCGGTGAGGTCGGTGATCGTGGCCTCGATGGTTTCGATCACGGTGCCCAGACGGTGTTGTTCGGCGAGGATCTGTTCGCGCTGGGCGCGCAGGGCGGTGATCTCGTTGACCTGCCCGTCGATCACCTGCCCGATCTGCCCCAGCGGCACACCCACTTCGCGCAGCAACAGAATGCGCTGCAGACGCAGCAGTTGCTCCCGGCCGTACCAACGGTAGCCATTGGCCCCGATCTCAGCCGGTGCCAGGAGCCCGATGGCGTCGTAGTGGCGCAGGGTCCGGGCGCTGATCCCGGCCATGGTGGCGAGCTGGCTGATGGAGTAGCGCACGCTCCACCGTATCGCCTTGACCTTCTCGTAGCGTCAACTTCTACCGTGAAAGCCATGGCACTGACGATCAATAACGCGAGGATTTTCGACGGCACCACTATGAGCGCCCATGACACGGTGCGCGTGGTGGACGGGCGCATCGAAGCTGTGGGAGGGCCCGAACTGGTGGCCGCCGGGGACATCGTGGTGGAGGCAGGTGGGGCCACCCTGCTGCCCGGGCTCATCGATGCGCACCTGCACCTGCTGCCCGGGACCGCCCACCAGGCGGTGACGTTCGGGGTGACCACCGGGATCGACCAGTTCAGCAAACCTGAGGTGATCACCCCGGTCCTGGCCCGCAACCACCGACCGGAGGTGGCGCAGATCAGGACCTCGAGCATCGGGGCGACCGCCCCAGGTGGGCATCCCACGATGGCCTACGCACCCTTTCCCTACGTCACCGGACCCAAGGACGCCGCGGCCTTCGTCGCCGACCGCAGGGGAGAGGGTGCGACCCATCTGAAGGTCTTCTACGACGACGGCTCGACCGCCCCGATGCGCATGCCCTCCTTGGATCTGCCCACGGTGGCCGCCCTGGTCCGGGCCGCCCACACGGGCGGGATGCTGGTGGTCGCCCACGTCACCAGTGCCGCGGCTGCCGTCGACGTCGTGGCCCAGGGCGTCGACGTCCTCGCCCACGTGCCGTTCGAGCCGTTGAGCGAGGCCCAGCTGGAGGTCTTGGCCGCATCCCGGGTACCGGTGATCGCCACACTGGGCATCGCCGACGGCTTCCCGGGCCCGGACGGCACCATGCCGCTACTGGGTCAGTCGCGCCTGGCTTCGCGCCTGGGACCGGGATGGACCGGGATGCTCCAGCGCCAGGGGAAGCGGTGGATGCCCCCAGGGGCGCCCGACTTCGCCGCCGCCAGGCGCAACGTGGGGGCACTGCACGCCCGGGGGGTGCCGATCCTGGCCGGCACCGATGCCCCCAACCCGGGTCTGGTCCACGGGGCGAGCCTGCACCGGGAACTCCAGCATCTCGTGGCCGCCGGGCTGAGCCCGCTGGACGCACTGGCCGCGGCGACCTCCGGCCCGGCGGCCGCCTTCGGCCTTCAGGACCGCGGGGTGATCCGCCCGGGGGCACGGGCCGATCTCGTCCTCGTGGCCGGGCGCCCGGATGAAGGCATCACCGCCACCCAGGACATCACCGCCGTATGGAAACAGGGTGTGGCAGTGGATCTGGACGGGTATCGGGGCAGCCTTGAGGAGGAGACCGACCTGGTGGCACTGCAGGCCACCAACGAGAAGATCATCGCCGCCATCCACCAGGTGTGGCCGCAGTTCACCTCCTGACCGCGGCACTCGACCAGCCCCAGCGGACCGATCGAGAAACCGCCGATGAACCCCGTTGCAGTTGGGGTTCCTTTTGGGGCAGCTGTTATTCCGTGGGGCAGGTTCTAGGGGATCTGGGCTGCGGCGGTGTCGCTCGCAAGCAAAAGGGGAGCGGTGCCCGCACTGGAGTCGACCAGGAGCCCAGTGAGTGCACGGCTTGGGATCGACGACGTCCTCGGAGCGGCTCTCCAGCAGGGGACCCAGGGCATGAACCTGGCCCGGCAGGCCGCTCTGCGGGCGGGGCTGCCGGTGTCGGTGCCCGGGATGACGGTGGACCGGCAGTGCGCCTCCGGGTTGATGGCCATCGCCTTGGGTGCCCGGATGATCCAGGGCGGGAACGCGGAGGTGGTCGTGGCCGGGGGAGCGGAGTCCGTGTCCCTGGTGCAGAACAAGCACTTCAACGGCCACCGGTCCCAGGATCCGTGGCTGCAGGAGAACGTCCCTGGCCTGTACTCCAGCATGCTCGAGACCGCGGAGGCGGTGGCCGACCGCTATCGCGTCTCCCGCGAGGCGCAGGACGAGTACGCCGCGGAGTCCCAGCGCCGCACCGTCGCAGCCCAGCAGCAGGGGGCCTTCGACGCCGAGATCGTTCCCCTACCCACTCACAAGCTGGTGTTGCAGGACGGGCAGCCGGAACCGACGCCCGGCATCTTGACTCTCGATGAGGGCAATCGGCCCGGCACCACCACCGACTCCCTGGCCGGGCTGCCCCCGGTGCTCGACCGGGATGGGAAGCACCCGGGACGGTTCAGCATCACCGCGGGCAACGCCTCCCAACTCTCCGACGGGGCCGCCGCGGTGGTGCTGATGGACGCTGCTACAGCGTCCGCACGTGGTCTCGAGCCGCTGGGCGTCTTCCGCGGCGTGGCCGTCACCGGGTGCGAACCCGACGAGATGGGCATCGGACCAGTCACCGCGGTGCCGAAACTGCTGGCCCGGCACGGCCTGACCGTCGACGACATCGGCGTGTGGGAACTCAACGAGGCCTTCGCCTCCCAGACCCTCTACTGTCGCGACACCTTGGGCATCGATCCGGAACGACTCAATGTCGACGGCGGCGCCATCTCCATCGGCCACCCCTACGGGATGTCTGGTGTCTGGATGGCCGGTCGCGCCTTGCACGCACTCCGCAATACGGGCGGAGAGTACGCCGTGGTCACCATGTGCATCGGCGGCGGCATGGGCGCCGCCGGACTCTTCGAAACTCTTTGACCCATCGGAGCATGGCGATCACACACTCACACTCAATCGCTGCGACCAGTCTTAACCATGAAGCGGCACTGACGTGAAGAGCCTCCAGCGAAGGACTCTGAGGGCGCGCAGGATAGGTGATGTCACCGTCCCCGTTTGATGCTTTGAGCGGCCCAGGGGAGTGTCATATAGGCGTCCTGAGCCTACGGGGGACGGGACGGCGCCCCAAGGCGGTCATTTTGCAGGAGATTCGGGCACCCCGAAGGAATCTTCCTGGGTGCCCGGGTTGGTCAAACTGCGACCGGGGCCGATCGTGCCACGACCCCGCGGCGTCCGGCGGTGCGGTCGTAGAGCGCGCCGACCGCCAGTGCCACCAGCACGGCCACTGCCAGGATCGCGGTCAGGGCGAGGACGCCGGTGCGCAGGCCGGCCTCGGGGACAGCGTCGAAGTAGAGCACCGAGCGGACAGCAATGGCGATGTGGTGCAGCGGCTCGGCCGGGGCAATGGCACGGAAGAAACCGGGTAGGGCCTCCAGGGGTACGACCGCCCCGGCTGAGGGCAGGCCTATGAGGATCAGGTACAGCATGGCCAGTAGCATCCCGGCGCTGCCGAAGACGGTGAGCAGGGCGAAGACCACCGCAGAGACCGCGGCCATGGCCAGCCAACTGACCAGGAACAGGGTCCCGCCGTGGGGAAGGGGGACACCGGCGGTGTGGGCGACCCACATCACCACTCCGCCCGCCGGGGCGGCGGCAATCACGAACAGGCCCCATTTGAGCAGGAACGTCACCGGGCGCGAGGGCGTGGTGGCCGGGTTTTGTTGGAAGCGTGCGCCCATCTCCAGGGGTGTGATGCCCAGCCGCCCGTCGACGAGCACGTTGATGCCAATGGATCCGGTCAGGCCGAGCACGAGCAACAGGATTGCGTAGTAGAAGGCCCCCATGCCCAGGGCGGTGCCATCTTCCAAGTCCTGGTAGGCGGTGGTGGTCACCCGAATCGGATCGGCCAGCACCACGGCTGAGGCCGCACTGACCTCAGGGGCCAGTTGCTCGGCCAGCTGGGCGGGAGTGTCCTGTTGCTGGGCGGCCAGTTGCTGGGCGAAGGCGGCGGTGGCTGGCCCGGCTTGGGCAGCGGCCTGCTGCGCCTGCCGGGCCTGCTGCGCCTGGTCCGCGGCCAGTTGCTGCTCCACCTGGAGGCGGGCCTGATCCTCGGCGTCCTGGGCGGCGACGGCAAGCTGTCCGCCGAGAGTGGCGCTGGCCCGGTCCAGGCCCGGTTCGATTGCCGCGGTGGCCAGGCGGGTGGCCAGGGCCCCGGCCTGCGGGTCGGTGTAGACGGTCACGGTCGGCTGAGTGGTGTCCTCCTGGGTCAAGGACCCGGCTACTAGGCCGACGGCGTCGGCGGAGAAGGACTCCGGGATGACCACCGCGGCGTAGACCTGCCCGGTCTGCAGCTGGACCTGTGCCTGCTTCCAGGACAGCACCTGCAGGTCCAGTTCCTCGCCCTGGGCCGCTTCCTCGACGAACCCCTCGACGATCTCGTCACCGAGGTTCTCTTGCTGGACGTCCCCGTTCCCGCTGGACACTTCAGTTCCGGCGTCCTGGTTGACGACCGCGACAGGGAAGTCCTTTAGATGGGCGGCCGGATTGGACAGGCCCCCCATGTACAGCCCCGTGCCGGCGGCAGCCAGCAGGATTACCACGAGGACGGGCAGTACCCAGAAGCGCACGGAGCGGTAGGGAGACCGATGCTTCTTGTCGGCCCGGGATCGCGTGCGAAACGGGGGCTGCACGGACATGAAAGGGACCTTTCGGACGACTGTTTCGATGCATGGATGCATCGAGCTCTGCAGCATGACGATACACTGATGCATTGAGATTGGATACGCCGATGCATGAGACGGGGCTCACCATGGACACCTTTGCTGCCACCGACCCGGGCGCAAAACGATCGCGGAGCACCACTCGGGCCCGGTTGCTGGCCACCTCCGCAGCCGTGTTCGCTGAAAAGGGCATCGAGGGCGCCAGTGTGGAGGAGCTGTGCGCGGCGGCCGGCTTCAGTCGCGGCGCTTTCTACAGCAATTTCGCGACCAAGACGGAGTTGGCCTTGGCGATGTACGAGGATCACGTCGGCCAGTTGGTCACCCGGCTCGACGACCAATTGGAGGCCTGGCTGGCCGCCGGGGAGCCCACCGCCGCAGTGGTAGGGCGCATTATCGAAGGCATGTCGGACTTCACCTCTGACACCATCTGGCACTGCGTGCGACTGGAGTTGCTGCTGGCCGCCCGTCGCTCACCTCAGGTGCGCGACGTCGTCCTCGCGCAACGGGTCACCCTGACCGAGGCGGTCACCGAGGCGCTGGCACGCGTGGCCGACCAGCAGGAACTCAGCCTCACCGTGAGAGCCTCTGAGCTGGCGGAGTTGCTGCTGTCGACCTACGACGGACGGCTCAACGACCAGCTCGCCGCCCCTGTGAGCACGCCGGCTAACTCCCACCTTGTCCCCACTCTCTGGCTGGCCTTCACCCGGCCCAGAGTCCAGCCGTGATAGCCGAGAGTCCACTAGCCCCGTCCATGTAAAGACCTGGGTCTGCGCCAAGCCCACAACTTCATCCCCGACCGCGTGCCGCCCAAGAGTCATTATTCAAGGGAGCCCTTGGTGCAGGAGCCCTGTACACGGGAAACCGAAGGTGTGACCGCATTCTCCGAGTCAGCCGAATAACGTTTGGGACGGCCCAGCGTGGTGATGACCAGGGTGCCGTGCTCCTCAAGTCCGCGACCCCGACAGGTACCGAGGGCGGAACGGACGCGGTGCGGTAGACCCGTGCGGGTCGGGTGGGGTCAGCGGTGCTCGAGGATCAGCACCGCGGTGGTGCCCGGCTCGAGGGCCTGGAAGGTGTGCGGGACGTCGCCGGGGTAGCTGATGTAGTCACCAGGGCCGAGCTCCGCGGGCGCCTCGGCCGGGCCGATCAGGGCGCGTCCGGTGGAGAGCACGAGGTGCTCGATCACCGACGTGGGGTGCGGGTCGGATTCCCGGGCCGGGCCGGGTTCGAAGGCCAGCCGGTAGAGATCACGCCGGGTGCCCGGTGCCGCGTTGGAGAGCAGCGTGACGGCGTAGTCGGAGTGCTCCGCCCGGATCGGCTCGCCCTCCGCGGCCCCGAGTACACCTTCTGAGAGCGACCAGAACGCCCCAGGGTTACCGGCCTCTACCGCCCGCCCTGGATCCGTCTCACACGCGAGCCAGGGAGTGGATGTCCTCGCGGAAAGCGGCAGCCACTTCTTCACTGACGGTAGTGCGCGTTTCTTGGATGGCGTCAAGGTAGTCCGCTGTGGTGGGCCCGAGCGGGGTCTGGACTGGCTTGTCTGTTTCGCCTTGGTCGGCAGCATCGGTGTAGACAGCCGTTTCCAGGGCTCGTTGTGACGCAGCGCGGGCGGCGAACTCGATGTCCGCCGGTGAGTAGCCCTCGGTGCGTGCCACGAGCTGGGGCACGTCGACGGATTCTTGAACGGTGTCGGGAATGAACCGTTGCCACATGGCCGTTCGTGCTTCGGCGTCGGGCAGGCCGATCGGGATGACGTAGTCGAAGCGGCCGTGGCGCAGGAAGGCGGAGTCAAGGGCACGGATGAAGTTGGTGGCGCACACCAGCAGACGACCTGATTGCTCGCGGAAGGCCGGGATGATTTTGAGCAACTCGTTGGTGACGCCTTGGGTGGGGCTGGGGGGCTCACCGGAGCGGTGGGAGGCGATTTCCTCCACCTCGTCCAGGAACACCACCACGTGCTCCAGCTCGGCGATCTGCAGGAAGGTCTGGCGAAGGGCTGCCGCCAGGCCGTCGGGTTCGGCGGCCAGACGGGAGGGGAAGATCTCCACGAAGGGCCATTCCAGTCGGGAGGCGATGGCTTTGGCGAAGGTGGTCTTGCCGGTGCCCGGCGGGCCGAAGAGGACCACCGCCCGTGGGGGTACGACCCCGTAGGTGTCGGCCAGATCTGGTTCAGCCAGCGGGAGCACTAGGCGCCGCTCCAAGAGTTGCTTCTCCTGTTGCATCCCCGCCACGTTGTCCCACAGGTTCCGGGGCAGCACTCTGCCGCCCAGCAGGGCCAGGGGTTCCAGTTCGGTGCGTTGGACTGGGATGGTGCGCTCGAAGAAGCGCAGGTCTTTTACGTCCCGGAAGCCTCTGCTGAGGAAGGGCCCGAGGCGGGTCTCGGTGGCCGGCATCAGGGCGGACAGCTTCGTCAGCCCCAGCGGCGCCATCCGGTTCTCGAGGGCAGCCAGCAGAGAGGTGCCGATGCCTCGGCCCCGCCAGTCTGGCAGCGTGGCCAGGTAGACCACCCAGCCCTGCTCGTGAGCGGCCCGCCCCACGGCCGCCCCGATGACTTCCTCCCCGTGCAAGGCGATGACGGCATAGTCCTCCTGACAGGAGGCCAGCACCTCCGACAGGGAGTACACCGGCTCCACGCCGGCGGCCGTCATGGTGCTCCACAGGTGGAGCACCCCGTCCAAGTCCGAAGGGTGAAAGTCTCGGATTCGCCAAGCGGTCATGGGCATATCCCTTCGTGTGATGCGCGGTGATCGATCAGGTGAAGCTGTCCGGTTTCAGTACGCCCCAGAAGCGGTGGGACGTTTGGTCGACACATGCACAGCGGAGTTATGAGCGGGCCTCATCCCATCCACTTTACATATGGCCCGGCTACCGGACATTGCCCGTGGGAACGGTGATGCAGTTGAGGTTCCCCTCTTGTGCGTCGTGGATCCGGCGCTGACCGGTCGGTAGCGTCTGAGCAACCATGGACAAGGGAGCGGGAAGGGCTGAGCGCAGGAGGAAACCGCCCAGGTCATTGCGTCGGGTGGCCCTGATTGTCACCGGCATCAGCGGTGCCATCGCCGTCGTCTTAGGAACGATCACCTGGGTCGTTGAAGAATCCGCTAACCCGATGCATCCGCTTGGTAACGCGGGATGGCTCGCCTTTCCCGCCGGCTTCGTCGCGGTCGGTGGGCTGATCGCCTTTCTCGGCGACGTCGTGCTCGCCAGCACGACCCAACCCGGGGAACTCGAGGCGGCAAGTTCGCTCCCTGGTCGCTCTCATCGGCCGGTCCGTGCCCTGCGGACGGCCGTGCTGGCCTATGCGCTCGTGCTGTTCGTCGGCGCGCTGGGTGCTATCGCGTTCACGGTCTATGACCGGGGCGGGGTAGCGGTGAGCCTCGACGTCTTCGTGTTCCTGTGTGCTGCGGTCTTCCTCTGGGGGTGATGCGCCTGCGCAGGCCTGCCGCCTCCCCCGCACAGGGCGCAGGCATCGATGCAGGGCTGGCCCGAGGCACTGTGGGAGGGGTGCAACCTCAGGTGTTGCGTCAGTGGGGGCTCGCCTTCACCGGGGTGGGCACGGGCATTGCTGTGGTCCTGTACTGGTACATCGAGTTCGTCAATCACTTCTTCTGGTCGGGCGTGCTGTTCGGCCCGATCATCTTTCTCGGTTTCGCGCACATGGTGGCTGTCGGCGGGCTGGCCGTTCTGGTCGTCGACGGGCTGCTGCGGCTGACCGGGCGCCGCTACTGAACGTCGTCTGCCGAGGGAGGACAGCACAGCATCCCTGAGCCTGGCGAGGGGAAGGATCTGGGCTATGACTGTTTCCTTGGCCCGCCATGTTGCACGAGGGGTTCCTGTCTCGGTGGTCCCGTACTCGAAGGCACCTCGGCCGCAGGAGGTCATGGTTCAAGTGCGCGACCGGCTGGCCGAATTGGAGCGCGCGGCCACCCCGGCTTGAACCTTATTCGTGGGTCCGCGAACCTCTCGGGCACGCGCCGCACACATGAGGTTCACGCACCACCAAGGTGGCTGACCTCGAGTCCTACCCCAGCATCGGTAGCACCCGGTCCCGCCTGACCTCGGAACCATGAGACGGAGGGTCTGCATCCCCAGAGCAGACCCTCCGTTCCCATGTCCGAAACATCCTTTCGGCCGTTCTCTTTTGCAACTGGTCGTGGTGTGCTGTCCGCACATTGTGCACTTGAGTGCCGACCCGGGCACCGCAGGCACGTCCACTCCGCAGGAAAAGAGAGTCTCGATGCGCTTGAAATCTACTTCACGCTACGCTCTGTTGCTCGGCCTCATCATGGCTGTCACTGGCTCAGTCGGCCCAGCCCTGGCCGCTCCGCCGCCCCAGCCCGACGACAACGAGCTCGTGCTCTACGCCCCCACCACCCGCCAGACGTTGACGATTGAGGAGCCCGACCAGCAGTCCTCGCCCCAGAAGGACGACGACATGTTCACACCAATGCTGCTCGGCCCGATCGACTCATTGAACTGCAACGTCCTGAACCGCCCATCCCACATCGTCACCACGTACAACGCCCGCGCCCGATCGGGCTTCTCCGGGGGCTATATCAAGATGGAGTGCGGCACCGACGCCGGCTACGGCTACCGGCACATCCGTTCCCGCCACCAGCAGGACTGGCAGAACAAGATGTACCCGCTGCGGGCGAACTGGGACGACTTCATGGACTTCGCCACCAAGCAGGCGCTGGCCTCTCCGTCCAAGACCGCCTTCCAGGGCAGCGGTAAGTACTGCTACACCACCCCAGTCCAGATCCGGAACTCCCGCGGCGCCGTCGTGAAGACGTTCTATCCTCGGATTATCATCTCCTCGACCAACCGTCGAGTAATCACGTCCATCCCAGGAGGCTCGTGCTGATGCCCGCACCGATCACGGTCCGCATGTTCAACGAGCACGGCTGCCCCTGGCCGTTCTTCGGCCCCGAGAGCCTGATGAGCCAGGAGGAGTTCCCGCTGCCGGCAGAGCTCACCGAGCAGGTCCTGGCGTGGACGTCCGACTTCGCCCGCCACTACGACGAGGAGCGCGGCTGGCCCTCGGCGCAGGCATACGAGGCCTCCCGGCAGGAGGGGCGGCGCCTGGCCGCCGAGGTACAGACGGCCGTCGGGGACGAGGTGCGGATCCAGCTCGAGCACTGGGAGCGGATGGTCGACGGCCAGGAGGCCTCCGCCCAGACCAGCTGATCCAGCCGCTGCCATCAACGGAGGGCCTGTCTCCCCAGAGCAGACCCTCCGTTCCCATGTCCGCACCCTGGCGCGGCCTCTTGGGGTGTCCGCACACATGGGTGCCGTCCCCACAGAGTTCACCGTCGGGAAGGACCCCATGAGCACCACGACCCCCGCCGCCTCCGCGGCCGCCACGGAGATCGAGACGACCGGCGCCCCGATCCTCGGTTTCTTGCAGCTGAACACCTCCAACGGCAAGGTGTTCCTCAACGCCACTGCCCCGTCCAGCGAGTTCCAGTCCAGCACCGCTTTCGACGTCGACGGGTGGGCGCCAGAGCTGCCCTACCTGGAGGTCTCCTTCACGGCCGCCGGACTGAGCGAGGCCGACGAGGCGGATCTGGTCGACGCCGGGTACCGCCCCGTGATAGGCCTGGTGCGCGGTGTGCTCGCCACTGTGATCGCCCCGGCGCCGGGCGCAGACGCCCCCGACTACCTGTTCGTGGACTTCGAGTCCACCGGGCTGCCGCAGATCGCCCCCGGGGGAGCCGAACCCGCGCTTCGTGCCGCTGCAGGTCGCCGCCGCCGTAGTGGACGCCGGGCTGAACGTCGTGGCGACCTACGAGGCAAAGATCAACGCCACGACCGAGCAGCTGGAGTCGATGGTCCCCTTCGTGCGCAACATGCACACCGAGACCGGCCTGCTCGCCGCCCTGGAAGCAGGGGGACTGCCCCCGGATCGCTTGACTCCTTGACCTGTTGCGTTGCAGCAGGGGTTCCTTTTGGGGCAGCTGTTGTTCCGTGGGGCAGCCCCTAGGGGATCTGGGCTGCGGGGGTGTCGCGGGTTTCTGCGGCGGGGTCGCTGTCCTGCCACTGGCTGAGCCGATCGGCGTCGCACTCGTCGCGGGAGGCGCTGGTCTCGTCGAGGCGCTGAATGGTCAGGCATCCCTCCTCCTCTCCCCGGGGGCCGAGGAGGTGCCAGATGCGGGCTTCGCCGTCGACGACGATGGCCGCTTTGATGGCGGTGTGGTCCGGGAAGAAGCTGTTGGCGGTCTTGTTCGTGTAATCGCCGGCCAGGCTCAGGGACCGGCCGTCGCAGCTCAACCTCAGGGACGGGGGTGCTGTGGTGAGGTCCTCGCTCTGCCCCGGGCCCATGGCGCCTTCGGAGATGGTGCACCCGGGAGCGGGGGTAGTCGCGGTGGGCGTGACCTGGGAAAGGGGTTCTGGTCTGTCTTGGAGCAGCAGGTTGTCCTCGCACCCGGTGAGGACCAGGGAGGTGAGAGCGGCAACGGCGAGGCTGAGGACACGGACGGATCGCTGCACGGCGGGGGCTCCTTGGCAAATCGAGGAAAGGGTGCTGGTCTCCGACCGGGACGGTGCTGGGGGGCTATGGCTGCCAGCTGCCGGTGCGGTCGCCGTGCTTGTGGACGTAGTCCTTGATGCCGGCGGTGACGCCCTTGCGCACCACCCAATAGAGCAGCCACAAGGTGATGACGACCATGAGCAACCAGATGAACAGTCCGAGGAATGCCCCGAAGCTAGCGACGTCCATCACGAGGAACCTCCTGGAGTAGGTCTGTCCACGCTATCGAGGAACGGCTCCGTACTTTGCACCCCGCCCATACCGTGCGTGTCGGCCGGTCACCCCGTGTTCCACGCGTCGTGCGACTACCTCACATCCCGGTGCCGTGTTTCATCAAGGGTTCCTCGTCGATCATGCGGCTCGACCAGCATCTGGACCGGCCCACGTGGTGGCATTCCTAGCATGGGGACATGCGCCTGCGAGAGACGGTCCCAGCCGACTTGGACTTCCTCTTGGGCTGGGTGCCGTCCGAGGCGGACATGGTGCTCTGGTCCGGGCGCACGTTCACCTGGCCGCTGGATCGGGGTCAGCTGGAGAGCTACCTGCACAATGATCAACGCCGGTATTGGACCGGGCTGGACCCGGAGTCGGGGCATCCGGTCGGTCACGCTTCCCTGCTCGTCGACGCTGACGCGGCCATGATGCGGCTCGGCTGCGTCCTCCTCGACCCGGCAGCTCGCGGGCGTGGTCTGGGGCGGGAGCTGATCAGGGAGGCGGTGCGCACGGGCTTCGAGACCACGGAGGTGCCGGCCATGAAACTGGGCGTGTACTCGCACAACGTCCTAGCTCGACGCGTCTACGAGGACCTGGGGTTCAAAGAGACCGGCCAGGTGCGCAGCACCGAGGTGAACGGCCAGCCCTGGCACGCCATGGAGATGGAGTGGCCACGACTGGCCTGAGCCGCAAACAGACGCAGGCTCGCCCCGCAGCGTGACTGGCGCCGTCACGCAGATCCGACGTTACGTCTGAGCTGCGGCGTGAGATCATTACACGTCGATGCCCACGACCGTGGTGTCGGCCGCGACGTCACGGGTCACCACGGCGCCAGCGCCGATCTTCGCCCCCGCCCCAATGGTGATCGGGCCGATGACCTTCGCCCCGGAACCGATGAGCACCCCGTCCCCGACAACGGCGTGGCGCCGACCCGGGGAGCCATCCCCGACGAAGCTCGCCCCTTGGTAGATGGTCACGTCGTCACCGATCACGCTGGTCTCTCCGAGAACAACCTCGCTGCCATGGTCGATGAACAGCCGGTGCCCGATCACCGCACCAGGGTGAATGGTGATCCCGGTGGCCTTCGCGGAGGCGGTGGCGATGGCCTGGGCGGCGGGTCTGCCCCACCGGGTGGACCACAGGCGGTGGGCGATGCGGTGGGCGGCCACCGCGTGCAGCCCCGGATAGCTCAGCAGCGTCGCGACGGTGCCTTGCCCCGCGGGGTCGGCGGCAGCGATCGAACGGGCATCGGCGAGGACACTAGGACGGGTGGGCTCGGTCATGGCCACACCCTAGAAGACATCCAACCGGGAACCGTTCACCCTTACCGGCTTTACATATGGCCCGGTTAGCGGCCGGGCTCCATGTCGGCCCTTGGGCGTCTGGCATCCATGCGCTCCACGGATTTCCGTCACAACGGTGGAGCGTGCCTTCAGGTGTCCCGTGACGGGTTCAGTGGAGGCTTGATAGTGCCGCTCCGGCGGTCGCCGGGGCGGTGTGGTGACGAT
>NZ_JAVKPP010000026.1:0-22162 GCF_040980965.1 Kocuria sp. CPCC 205231
GCCTCCCTGCCCTACGCCTCCTCGCTGTGCGGGGCCTGCTACGACGTGTGCCCGGTGAAGATCAACATCCCCGAGATCCTCGTGCACCTGCGCGACGAGGACGTGCGCACCCAGCACGGCGAACGCTCCGACGACGGCGCCGCCGCGGCACCGGCCCGCACCCGGCGCCTGCCGCAGGCCCCGTCCGAGATGGACCTCATGATGAAGGGAGCGTCCTTCGTGATGTCCTCCGGCAAGCGCATGGCGCTCGCCGAGAAGGCCCTCCCGCTGGGCCGGGCCGTGGCGGGCAAGGACCGCGCGATCAGCTGGCTGCCCGGCACGGCCGGCGGCTGGACCGACGAGCGGGACATCCCCGCCCCGCCGAAGGAGTCCTTCCGCAACTGGTGGGCCAAGCACGCCGGCGAGACGCAGCAGCGGGTGGCCGCCGACGGCGGACCCGTCACCGACGGCGCTGCCGCGACAACCGGCGCCGACGGCGGCCCGCAGGACGGATCCGCGGACGACACCCAGCACGACGGGGGAGAGCGATGACCGACGCCAGGACCGAGATCCTCCACCGGATCCGCGGGGCGCTGCACGACACGCCCGCGCCCGCAGCGGCGGAGCGCACCTACCGCCGCGCCTCGGACCGGCCGCGCGACGAGGTCGTCGAGATGCTCGAGGACCGGCTGGTCGACTACAAGGCCTCCGTGCACCACGAGACCCCCGCCACCCTGCCGGGACGGATCGCCGAGCTGCTGGGCGCCTCCGCCCGCTACGTGGTGCCCGAGGGCCTGGACCGCGCCTGGCTGCCCGAGGAGTCCGGCATGCGCCGGGTCATCGTGGATCCCAACGACGCCCGGGCGGCCTCCGCGCTCGGGGTGCGGGAGCTCAACGCCGTGGACGCCGTGGTGACGTCCTCGACCGTCTCCTGCGCCGAGACCGGCACCATCTTCCTCACCGGCCGTCCCGACGAGGGCCGCCGGGCGATCAGCCTGGTCCCCGACCACCACATCTGCGTGGTGCCCCTGCACTCGGTGGTCGAGCTGATCCCCGAGGCCCTCGCCCTGGTGGAGCCCACGGCCCCGGTCACCATGATCTCCGGGCCGTCCGCGACCTCGGACATCGAGCTCGAGCGCGTGGAGGGCGTGCACGGGCCCCGGAGGCTGGACGTGATCCTGCTCGGCTGAGCTCCCGCACCCACCGCACGGTGGTCTCCCGCCGCGCGGCTGCGGCTCCGTACAGTGGACGTCGTCGGACGTCACGAGCGGCCGGTCCGGGCTCTCCCGCGGGAGGGGTCGGACCGGCCGCGGCACGGGAGGGGCAGCGGTGAGACGGGTTCTGGGACGTCCTGTGGACGAGCAGACGCGGTGCGTGCACTACCGCACGCCGCTGGACGTGGTCGCGATCAAGTTCTGGTGCTGCCAGGAGTACTACCCTTGTCATCTGTGCCACGAGGAGACCGCCGGCCACCCGGCGGCGCAGTGGCCGGTCGAGGAGCAGGACGCCGAGGCCGTGCTCTGCGGGGTCTGCGGCCACGAGCTCTCCGTGCGGGAGTACCTGGCCGCGGACGGCTGTCCGCGGTGCGCCGCCCGGTTCAACCCGGGCTGCGCCCTGCACACCGATCTGTACTTCGAGCCGGCACCCCGGGACTGAGACGCCCCGGGACCCAGGCGTCCCAGGGCGGCGGCAACGCCTCCCGGACGCACCGGGGCGCGGCAGCGGCCGCCCGCCGCTGAGCAGGACGAGGAGAGGACGGCTTCCACGGTGTCGATCAAGCATCCGCTGCGGGACCGGTCCCGCCGGGCGGAGTCCTCCGCCCCGCCGGGGCCGCCGGGGCCCCGATCCTCGGAGATCCGGCTGACCGGGGTCACGGTCACCCGGGAGGGCCAGGACGTCCTGCGCGACGTCGACCTGTCCCTGGACGAACAGCGCATCGCGGTGATCGGGCTCAACGGGTCGGGAAAATCCACCCTGGTGCGCCTGCTCAACGGGCTGCTGCTACCCACCCGGGGCACCGTGCAGGTCGGCGGGCTGTCCACCGCGACCGACGCCAGGCGCATCCGGCGCCGGGTGGGCTTCGTGTTCCAGAACCCGGAGAACCAGATCGTGATGCCGCTGGTGGCCGAGGACCTCGCCTTCGGGGCGAAGAACCTGGGCCTGCGCGGGGCCGAGCTCTCCGCTCGGGTGGACGGGGTGCTGGAGCGGCTGGGCATTGCCCACCTGGCCGAGCGGGAGTCCTACGCCCTGTCCGGGGGCGAGAAGCAGCTGGTGGCCCTGGCCTCGGTGCTGGTGATGGAGCCGTCCACGATCGTCTTCGACGAGCCGACCACCATGCTCGACCGGCGCAACCGGCGCCGGCTGCAGGCCACCATCGACGAGCTCGACCAGCGGGCCGTCGTGGTGACCCACGACCTGGAGCTGATCGGCGGCTACGACCGGGTGCTGGTGGTGCACGAGGGCCGGATCGTCTTCGACGGCGCCCCCGGACCGGCCGTCGAGTTCTACTGCGAAATCAGCGACCGATGACCGCTCCGCAGCGCACCGGTCCGCTGACCCGCATCCCGGCCGGTCACAAGTTCGCCTTCCTGTTCGCCGCCAGTCTCGGCATCTACGCCGTGACGCACCTGGGCGTCCAGCTCGCCGTCTTCGGCCTGGCCGTGGCCGCCGCCTGGGCGACCCGCACCCCGGTCGCCCGCCTGGCGCGGCTGCTGGCCGGACTGGTGCTCATCGTCGGCGTCGTCTTCCTCACCCTGGGCTTCACCACGACCTGGGAGGCGGCGGCGGTGGCGTCCCTGCGGCTGCTGAGCCTGTGCCTGTTCGCCTGGGCGGTGAGCCTGTCCACCACGTTCGCCCAGATGCTGGCCCTGTTCGAGCGGATGCTGGCCCCGACCCGGCACCTGGGGCTGAACCCGGCCCAGATGAGCCTGGCCCTGTCGATGACGATCCGGTTCATCCCGCAGATCCGCACCCAGTACCTCGAGGTCCGCGAGGCCCAGTTCGCCCGCGGGCTGCACAACAGCCCGGTGGCCGTGCTGGTGCCCCTGCTGGTGCGGACCCTCGAGTCGGCCCAGGAGATCGCCTCCGCCCTCGACGCCCGTTGCTACGACTCCGCGCCCCCACCACGGGCCGCTCCCCGGACCTCCACCGACTGACCCCCGGCCCCCCGACCGTTCCAGACGTCACCGCCCCGCCTGCTCGAGCCCCGCCGCTCGTCCCCGATCGAAGGACCCCATGACCACCATGACCTCCCGGACCGCCGACAGCTCCCAGACCACCCAGAACACCGTCCTGGTGGCCGTGTTCGCCGCCCTCATCGCCGCCCTGGGCCTGGTGCCCCCGATCACGGTCGGCATCATCCCGGTGCCCATCACGCTGCAGACCCTCGGGGTGATGCTCGCCGGGGCGCTGCTCGGGCCGGTGCGCGGGATGCTCTCCGTCGTCGTCCTGCACGCCCTGGTGCTGGCCGGGCTGCCGCTGCTGGCCGGGGGCCGGGGCGGGCTCGGGGTGTTCCTGGGCCCGACCGGCGGCTACCTGGTGGGGTGGATCCCCGCGGCCCTGGTCATCGGGGCGCTGGTGCAGTACTGGGCGATCCGGCGCACCGGCCGCACTGCCCGCTTCGCCGCGGTGCTGCTGAGCGTGGTCGTGGGCGGCATCGCGGTGATCTACGCCTTCGGCATCCCGTGGACGGCCGTGGTCACCGGGCTGCCGCTGTCCACCTCCGCGCTGGGCGCGCTCGTGTTCATCCCCGGGGACCTGCTCAAGGCGGTCGTGGCGACCCTGGCCGCGATCAACGTCCACCGCAGCTACCGCCGGCTCCTGGGCGGGACGCCCACCGCCCGCTGACGACCGGGGAGCGCCACTCGCCGGCAACCGTCATCCATGACCCACTGCCGCACCCGCAGCGTGAGACCAGCACCAAGGACGAGGACATGCCCTTTCTGGACCGCCTGACCCGCTGGGCCGCCGAACGCCCGCGGGAACTCGCCGTCGCCTGCGGGGACGAGCAGCTGAGCTGGAGCGATCTGCGCGACGGGGCCGCGGCCCTGGCCGCCTCGGGCGAGCCCACGGGGATCCTGCGACAGGCCAACGGCACGGACTTCGCCGTCCGGTGGGCCGCCGGGGTGGCCGAGGAACGTGTATGCGCCGTCCTGGACCCGTCCTGGCCGGAGGACCTGACCGCGCAGGTGCGGGAGCGCTGCGCGGCGCGCCTCCCCGCCGATCCAGCCCCGGCGGAACTGCGCGACGGCGACCTCGCCTCGGCCTTCCTGATCGGCCTGACCTCGGGCACCACGGCCCTGCCCAAGGGCTTCCAGCGCAGCCGCGGCTCCTGGCGGCGCTCGTTCGAAGCGTCCGCGGAGCACTTCGGTCTGGGACCACAGGACCGTGTGCTGGCGCCCGGCCCGCTGGCGGCGAGCCTGAACCTCTACGCCCTCTCCGAGTGCCTCCACGCCGGGGCCGGCTTCGTGACCCTGCCGGGCTTCGACGTCGCCGCCGCCCACGCCGCGATCACCGGGCACGGGGTCACCCGCCTGGTGCTCGTGCCCACCGTGCTGCGCGTCCTCGCCGAGCGAGGCCTGGCCGCCGGTGCCGACGCGAGCGGTGTCACGGCGATCGTGTGCGCCGGGCAGAAGCTGGACCCCACCACGTTCGCGGCGGCCCGGCGCTGGGCCCCGCACGCCGCGATCTGGGAGTACTACGGTGCCGCCGAGCTCGGCTTCGTCGCCGCGCGCTGCCACCGTCCGGGCGAGCCCGCCGAGATGGCGGCCGAGGACTCCGGCACCGCGGTGGGCGTCCCGTTCCCCGGTGTGGACGTGGCTGTCCTGGACGACGCCGGGACCCCCGTGCCGGAGGGCGTGACGGGCACGATCTGCGTGCGCTCGGACCTGGTCTGCGACGGCTGCCTCTGGGGCGACGACGGCCAGGGCCTCGGCCGGCTCGGCGGCCTGCACACGGTGCGGGACCAGGGCTTCCTCCGCAACGGGCAGCTGCACGTGCTGGGGCGGGCGGCGGAGATGATCAACACCGGCGGGCACAACGTCTATCCGCACGAGGTCGAGGCGGCCCTGGCCCTGGTGCCCGGAGTGGCCGACGTCGTCGTCGCCGGCCTTCCCGACGACGCCCGCGGCCAGCGGATCGTGGCCGGGATCCTCCCGGCCGCCGCCGGGCCGGACCGGCGGCGGATCCGGGCCGGACTGGACGGGCGGCTGGCCCCGGCCAAGCGCCCGCAGCAGTACTGGGAGCTCCGGGAGCTGCCGGTGACCGCGAACGGCAAGCTCAGCCGCGCGGTGTTCTGCGACTGGATCCTCGAAGGAGACGCCCGTGTCCGACCGCTCGGCTGATGCCCCCGTGCTGGTGCTGGGCCGGCGCACGCCCCTGGCGCGCGCCGGGACCTTGCTCGATGGCGTGCCCGTCCACCGGCTGCTGGCCCCGGTGCTCCGCTCCCTGCTGGCGGACTCGGGCCTGGATCCCGCCCGGCTCGCCGACGTGGTCGTGGGCAACGCCGTGGGCGCCGGCGGTAATCTCGCTCGGCTCGCCGCCCTGGAGGCCGGACTGCCGGTCTCCGTGCCGGGCCTGACCGTGGACCGACAGTGCGGGTCGGGGCTGGACGCGGTGGTGCTGGCCTGCCGGCTCGCCCAGGCCGGGGCCGGCCGGGCCTTCCTCGCCGGCGGGGCGGAGAGCATCAGCACCGCACCGCTGCGCGGACGACGACGCGAGGACGGGGGAGTCGAGTTCTACCGCCGCGCCCAGTTCGCCCCGGAGCACCTGGGCGATCCCGACATGGGCGAGGCCGCCGAGACGGTCGCCCGCGAGCACGGGATCGGCCGCGAGCGCCAGGACGCCTTCGCTCTGCGCAGCCACCGGTGCGCCCTCGCCGCAGCGGACGCCGGGGCCTTCGGGGACGAGCTGGTGCCGGTCACCGGACCCCGCGGTGACGTGCGGGCCGACAACGGCCCGCGGCGGACGCTGAACGCCAAGCTGCTGGCACGCTTCCCGGCCGTGTTCGCGGCCGGCGGGACGGTCACGGCCGGGAACTCCTGCGGGGACGCCGACGGCGCGGCCGCCGTGCTCGTCACCGACCCAGCCACGGCCCGAGCTCTGAACCGGCGGGACGGGCTCGCCTTCCGTGGTGCGGTGACGGTCGGGGTGGACCCGGCGCGGCTGGGCATCGGTGCCGCCGTGGCCGCTCGGCAGCTGCTGGCGGAGCAGGGCGTGGCGGTGGAGGAGCTGGCGGCGGCCGAGTTCAACGAGGCCTTCGCCGGACAGGTGCTGGCCTGCACGGACCTGCTCGGTCTCGACGAGGAGGTGCTCAACGCCGAGGGCGGCGCCCTGGCCCTGGGCCACGCCTACGGCGCCTCCGGGGCGGTGTCCGTGGTGCGCCTGCTGTCCCGTTCACGGTCCCTGCCCACCGGGAGCCTGCTGCTGGCGATGATCAGCTCCGCCGGCGGGATCGGCACGGCGGCCCTGTTCGAGAAGATCACGCTCTGACCGGAGCGGGTGCGCTGGGGAGGGCACCCCGCGCCCCGACGGGGGAGATGCGCCCCGGCCGGCACGAGCGGCCCTGCCGGCCGTGTGCCGCTCAGCGCGAGCGCTGCGCAGCCGCGAGCTCCGCGGCGTCCAGGGCGGGGTAGGACGGGCCGTGCTCGCCGAGCACGGTCACGCCGCGCCGCACGTTGTAGTACACGTCCCGCAGCGTCCAGCTGCGCAGGTCCGTGCGCTCGCGCCGCGGGACGGACTGCCGGCCCACGGTGGCGAACACGAAGAGCAGCGCCAGGAGGTAGAGTCCGCCGACCATGAGGAGCTCCTTCTCGCGACCATCGTCGCGTAAGGGTCTAAACTGTTGATGACACTCACGCTAGCCGTGGAAGGAATAAGTAGTCAAGTGCATTTTGCCTATGACACTGAAGATGTGCTCGAGTCCGACGTGGCGCTGATGAACACCGCGCCGGGGGCCTCCCGCTCCGGGGAGGACGAGCTGGTGACCACCGCGCAGCTGCGGGCCCTCCTCGAGGAGCACGGCTGGTCGGGGCGCTTCGACCGCGACGAGCACGAGCTGGCCGAGGTGCGCGAGGTCCGCGGCGAGTTGCGGCGGGTCTGGGCCCTGGAGCGGGACGCCATGGTGGACGCGGTCAACGCCGTGCTCGACACCACCGAGCTCGCCCCGCACCTGGCCCGGCACGACGGGAAGGACTGGCACCTGCACGCCTCGCCCTCGGACGCGCCCCTGGCCGCCCGGCTGCGCCTGGAGACGGCGTTCGCCCTCGTGGACGTGATCCGCGCCGACGAGACGGACCGGCTGCGGGAGTGCGGGGCCGAGGACTGCGACGGGGTGCTCCTGGACCTCTCCCGCAACCGATCCAAGCGCTTCTGCAGCCAGCGGTGCGCCAACCGCACCAACATGACCGCCTACCGCCGGCGCCAGGCCGGCGACATCGACGACCGCCCGGACTCCGCCGCCGGGGCGTGAGCCGGCCCGGCTGACCGGCCGGTGCGGCGGACGGAGCGTCGTCGTCGTTCGTCACGGACCGCGCCGCCGGACGCCTATTTCCATGATTTCCTATCGAGTCCTTCCTAAGCTGACGGGGTGAAGGAATCCTCGCTCGTCGCCGTCGTGTTCGTCGCCGCCCTCGCCCTGGGCGGCGGCACCCTCGCGGCCCAGATCTCCTCCCAGCCCGACGAGGAGGTCCAGGCCGCGCCGCTGCCGATGTGCACCGTGCTGGACCGGTCCGAGCTGGAGCCGGAGACCGGCGCCCTCTACGGCGTGAACCTCGACTGGGACGACAAGCCGCTGGGCGACTACGCCGACCGGCTCGGCCACCGGCCCGCCGTGTCCGTGTCCTTCACGGGATTCCCCTACGACGATCGCGGGCACGACCACCTGCGGATGGCCGCGGACCAGATCCGGACCGACGGCCAGATGATGCTGCTGACGCTCGAGCCCGAGGGCGGGCTCGCCGAGGTCACCGACGAGGCCGTGCGGGAGCTGACGGCCGACCTCGCGGCGATCAACGACTCCGGCGTGCCGGTGGTCGTGCGCTTCGCCCACGAGATGAACGGCTCCTGGTACGCCTGGGGCCACCAGCCGACCGCCTACGTGGAGGCCTATCGGCGGGTGGCGGACGCGGTGCACGAGCACGCCCCCGGCTCGGCGATGATGTGGGCGCCGAACTACGGGGGCGGCTACCCCTTTGCCGGAGGGCAGTACGAGGCCGAGCCCGGCACCGCCGACTTCAGGGCCCTCGACACCGATGGGGACGGCGCCCTGACCATGGCCGACGACCCGTACGCCCCCTACTACCCGGGGGACGACGCCGTGGACTGGGTGGGTATGTCCCTGTACCACTGGGGCGACCGGCATCCCTGGGGCGAGAACGAGCTGCCCGAGCCCGGCAAGTTCGCCGCCCAGCTCACCGGCACCTACGACGGCGCCGGCGGCGACGACAGCGCCGTCCCCGACTTCTACGCCGAGTACGGGCAGCGGCGCGGCAAGCCCGTGGCCATCCCGGAGACCGCCGCCCTGTACAACCCGGCCGAGGGCGGCGCCGACGAGCTGGCGATCAAGCAGGCGTGGTGGGGCCAGGTCTTCGACGAGTCGATGCCGGAGGACTTCCCGCAGCTGAAGATGATCAGCTGGTTCGAGTGGGACAAGCACGAGGTCGAGATCGACGGGCCCGTGGACTGGACGACCACCAACACCGCCGCCGTCCGGGACGCCTTCACCGCGGATCTGCCCGAGTGGCTGCACTGGGGCCCGGAGGAGAGCTGCACCCCGGCCGGTTCCTGATCCGCCTGCGGTCGGAACACGGCAGGAGCACACTGGGTCCATGAGGATGATGCTGCTGACCGCGGGCACCCGCGGCGACGTGGAGCCGTTCGCCGCCCTCGCCCGTTTCGCCGCCGGCCACGGCCACGACGTCCGCCTGGGCCTCCCTGACTCCTCCGGCGTGGACCTGTTCGGGCTGGACACCGTGAGCCTGGAGGTGGACTTCCACCGGCTGGTCCAGGAGCACGGGATCTCGCCGTGGACGGCCGTGCGGCACTTCCGCACCGAGGTGGGCCCCGACATGCGCCGGATGCTGGCCGCCGCCGTGCGGGAGACACTCGCGTTCGCACCGGACGTGGTGGTCCACCACCCCAAGGTGCTCACGGCGCCCGCGGTGGCGCAGGCCCTCGGCGTTCCGCACGTGGTGGCCGAGGCCGTTCCCGTGCTCACGCCCACCCGGCAGTTCCCGGCGCCCGGTGTGGTGAACCGGGACCTCGGCCGGTTCAACCGCGCCACCTACGCGGTGGCCCGCGGCGCCGAGCGGATGTTCCGCCGGGACATCGACCGGGCCTGCGCCCAGCTGCCCGGCGGCCGGCCGGCCGCCGTTCCCGCCCCGGCGGCCACCCTGCTGCCCATCAGCCCGCAGCTGCTGCCGCGCCCGGACGACTGGCCGGCCTCCGTGCACCTCACCGGGTCCTGGCACGCCGACGCCCCGGCGCCGGAGCCCGATCCCGCCGTGCTCGCGTTCCTCCGGGGCGGGCCCTACCTCGTGGCGACCTTCGGTTCCATGGCCTCCGGGGACCCACTGGCCCGGGGGAGGGCGGTGGCGGAGAGCGCCCGTGCCCACGGTCTGCGCACCCTGCTGCTCACCGGGTGGAGCGGCCTCGCGCTGCCGGAGGACCTCCAGGGCTCCCTCCGGGGCGACGTGCTCGCCTTCCCGGCCCTGTCTCTCGACGCGGTGCTGCCCGGTGCGGAACTGGCCATCCACCACGGCGGGGCCGGGACCGTGCACACCGTGGCCCGCGCCGGCGTCCCGCACGTGGTGGTGCCGTTCCTGGCCGACCAGCCGTTCTGGGGCCGGCAGCTCCACAGCATCGACCTGGCCGCCGCGCCCATCCCGCAGAAGAAGCTGACGGCCGAGCGGCTCACTGCGGCGATCGGCGACGCCCTCGGATGCCGTGCCGCCGCCGAGCGGGTGGGCCGCGAAGTACGGCAAGAGCGCGGACTGGAGGCCGCGCTGTCTGTGCTCACGTCTTGCTGATCTCAACAAGCACAGAATGCTGACGGTATTCGTCTACTCCCTGTCCGGGCTTTCTCTGCATTTGGTCAGTTTTGATTACGATTCGGATATCGCCGCGTCCGAGAGCCCTCCATTGTCGAAATGCACGGTGACGTGGTCCAACACCGCTAAGGCCGCCCTCTCGGTTAGTCTCTGTCCCGGACGGAACCCCGGATGGGGGACGGACACTGACCCGGGCGTCAGCCGAGGCGCCCACGTACCGGAGGGGCGCTTTCGTGGAGTTCATGCTCGGAACAGCCCCTCACTGGTGGGTGCTGACCGCCGGTCTCGGGGGTGCTGTGGTGGGCTGGTTTCTGCCTCGTGCCGTCCTGCGGTACAGCCCGGTCACGGACGAGCTCGACCCGGCTCCATCCCGTCCGATGCTCATGGCGTTGACGGCGGCACTCTTCGTCCTCGTGGCCTCGTTCTTCGGGCTCAGCTGGCAGCTCCCGGCGTACCTCTTCTTCGTGGCCGTCGCGGTGATTCTCACAGTGATCGACCTGCGGCACCACTTGCTCCCCAACGCCGTGGTACTGCCCGCCCTGGTCTTCGGCTTCGTGCTGCTCGCCGTGGCTGCCGTAGGGGAGAACGCCTGGGCCGCGTTGCTGCGCGCAGTGCTGGGCGCCCTCGTGCTGTTCGTCCTCTATCTCGTGCTGGCGCTCATCTCGCCGGCCGGGCTCGGTATGGGCGACGTCAAGCTGGCAGCAGTGCTGGGACTGTTCCTCGGCTTCCAGGGGTGGGGGGCGCTCTTCGTTGGAGCCTTTCTGGCCTCGATCTTCGGTGCACTCGTGGGACTTGCCATGCTGACGTCCCGCCGCGGCGGACTGCGCAGTGACGTCCCGTTCGGCCCATCGATGCTGGCCGGGGCCCTGGCGGCAGTGGTGTGGGGCGAAACCCTCGCTCGGGAGCATTTCCTGCCAGGCCTCTCCTGACGCCGTTCGGGGGACAAGCTCCCTGCCGTGCAGGTAGATGCGGATGAATGCACCTCTCCACTAGGCATTACGTCCATTTTTGACGTCCCCCAAAGTGCATGCATCTGAATGCTTGTGTGTTTGCGATCGTGACAGCTATCTTTTCTACAGGTCGGTAGGCAAGTGGCAGACAGATCCCGCAAGACGCGAATGCCAGGGCTCGTTCTCCGACTCAACCCCCTTATTTATCTCTCATCGTGAGGACACACCATGCTGCCCATTCTCGTCACCCTCCAGTACGTCGCCGACGCCAAGAACTCCATCGTGGATCGCCTGACCCGCGAGGAGAAGGGCGCCACCGCCGTCGAGTACGGCCTGATCGTCGGTCTCATGGCAGTCATCGTTGTCGCCGCATTCGTCATTCTGGGTCCGAAGATCAACTCTCTGTTCAACGGTCTCAACTTCGGGACTGCCAAGACTGCTGCCGAGTAGCGGTTGACCAAGGGAGACGCTTATCCGTAGATCTTCCGCTCAGCGTCGCGGCACCTTGCCAGGTGCCGCGACGCCCTCCGCCTTTTATGAGGCTCCGGCCTTTCAGCTCCTTCGGTCCTAAGGACGTGCAATGACTTTGTGGAACTCGCAGCGCGGGGCCGCCGCCGTAGAGTTTGCTCTCGTCCTCCCCGTATTGCTTTTAATCCTGCTGGGGATCATCGAATGCGGCCGGGCCTACAACGTCCAGATCAGCCTGACACACGCCGCCCGAGAGACGGCTCGCTACATGGCCATTCACAACGACTGGGGCGGGGCGGTGGACAGCGGCGTCGCAGCCGCGCCATCGGTCGACCTCGGTGCCACCGCCTTCCAGGCCAACCCAGTGAGCTGCGCAGCGGACGCGGATATCAAAGTCACCGTCACGTACGAGCTTGAAACTGTCACGGGAGTTGCCGAAGGTATGAAACTCACGGGGAAAGCTGCCATGCGATGCGGCGGCTGACCGGGCATCTAGCCAAGGCGCGCTCTATGCACCGGACAAACGGTGAACATGGTGCTGTTGCCGTCATTACAGCCGTGTCGCTGGTTGTGCTGTTGTTGGCGGCAGCGATCGCCATCGACGTCGGTCTCATGTACGAGGAGCGTGCGCAGCTGCAGTCCTCTGCCGATGCCGCGGCGCTCGCCGTGGCACAGGACTGTGCGGCCGGCAGCCCCTGCCTACCGGCGGCCATGCTGACGCGCGCGCGGCAGTACGCCTCTGCGAATGTGCGCGACACCACCGTCGACGTGGACCAGCCGATCAAAACCGGCAACAAGGTCAAGGTCGCCGTGCACTCCCTGGACTCCGACGGCGCCGGCTCCCTCGCCCTGAACTTCGGCTTCGTCACGGGCAAGGACGAGGCCGACGTGTCTGCGGCGGCTGCGGCCTCGTGGCGTGCTCCGTACCGGGGGACTGCCGCCCTTCCCTTCATCTTCTCCCGGTGCGACTTCCACCTCGGGGCCGGCCCGCAGGTGCTGCAGATGCACAGTGGCAGCAATGGCCATGGGAATGGCAACGGAAACGGGAACGGCAAGACCAAGAAGAGCGACGGCACCGACATGGAGGAATGTGGGTACAAAGCCACCTCTGGTCACAACCTCCCCGGGGGATTCGGCGTGATCGACAGCACTTCCTGCCAGGCTGTCGTCGAGATCGGGCAGAAGTCCTACTCCGACCCCGGCAACAGCATCCCGGGCGAGTGCGAGACCAAACTGTCCGCGCTGAAGGGCAAGACCATCCTGCTGCCCATCTACACCGACCTCGGTGGAACCGGCAACAACGGCTGGTACCGCCCGGACGGCTGGGCCGCCGTCAAGCTCCTCGGCTGGCGCTTTCCGTCGACATCCGCGGGCAACACCACGTCCGGGGCTAGCTGCACCAGTCCCTGCACCGGCGTGATCGGCGAGTTCGTCCGCTTCGTCGGTCTCGACGAGGCCGAGTTCGAATTGCCCGAGTCCGGCGACCCCATCCCCACCGACTACGGCGCGGTCGTCGTGGGACTCGACGAATAGAACCACTACAGACGCTTCGCATCTACCAGTTCCCGCATCCCCATCCCCTCGACCTCGGGAAGAACACCGTGAAGATCCGCATCATCGCCGGCTTCGTGATGGCCGTGCTGGCCCTCGCCGGCCTGGTCCTTGTCACCACCTATGTCGGCGCCGCCGACGCCCGCGCCCTGGACGACCAGGAGCCCCGCGAGGTCTACCTCGTCACCGCACCAATCCCCGAGGGCACCCCCGTGGAGGAGTTCAGCGAGTCCGTGGCCCTGCACACGGTTCCCGCCGCCGTCGTGCCCGACGGCGCGCTGTCCTCCCTGGGCGGCCAGAGCGGCAAGGTTGCCGGTGTTGACCTTCAGCCGGGCGAGCAGCTACTTGACTCCCGGCTGGTCGACCCCGAGGCGCTCGAGGCCCCAGGCACCGTGCCGGTCCCGGACGGGCTGCAGGAAGTCACGATCCAGCTGGACGCGCCTCGTGTGGTCGGCGGCCAGCTGGCGGCCGGGGATCACGTCGGCTTCTTCGTCTCCTTCGAGGGCGACGACAATCGTGCGTCCCGCACGTCCAAGGACCTGGACAAGATCCTCGTCACCTCCGTGCAGGGCGCGCCGAGCGCCGCCGCTGCCGCCGAAGGAGAGGCAGCAGCAGACGGCGCCGGCAACGACGCGCCAGCTGTACCGGAAGGTTCGATGCTCGTCACCTTCGCCGTGAACGCCGACACCGCCGAGAAGATCGTCTACGCCTCCGAGTTCGGCCGGATCTGGCTCTCGCTCGAGCCCGAGGACGCCGAGGAGAACGCCAACGGCGCCACGCGGGAGGACTTCTCATGAGCCGCCTGCTGCTGGTCACCGGGGATCCCGCTTACGACGCCCACTTCCGCCAGGCCGTCCAGGGCCGGTTGCCCGGGGAGGTGCAGACCGTGCTCGGCACGGCGCTGCCGGGCACCCCGGACGAACTGCTCGGCCGCTCCATCGGCGAACTGCCCACGGTGGTCGTGCTCGGTCCGGGTTTGGACCTCTACGAGGCCCTGCGGCTGGGCGGCGTCTTCGACATCCAGCGACCCGAGGTCTCCCTCGTCCTCGTCGTGCCCACGGACATGTCCTTGGCCGTGGCAGCCATGCGCGCCGGCTTCCGCGACGTCCTCGACCTCGACGCCGACGTCGACGGCATCCTCGCCACACTGTCCCGCGTCCTGGACAGCGCCGAGTCCCGTCGCCGCGTCCTGCCCTCCGGCGGCCCGGCCACCGGGAGCCTGCACGCCGTGCCGTCGGCCCGGCGCGACGACTCCCGCACGATCGTGGTGACCTCGCCCAAGGGCGGGGTCGGCAAGACCACGGTGGCCACCAACCTGGCCGTGGGACTGGGGCGGATCGCGCCCATGAACACGGTGATCGTGGACCTGGACGTCCAGTTCGGCGACGTCGCCGCTGCGCTGAGACTCGCCCCCGAGCACTCGTTGACCGAGGCGGTGACCGGCCCCGCCGTGGACGACGGCCTCGTGCTCAAGACCTTCCTCACCGTCCACCCCGCCTCGATCTACGCCCTGTGCACCCCGGCCAACCCGGCCGAGGGCGAGCTCGTGGGCGGCGCCCAGGTGGCGCACCTGCTCGAGCAGCTCTCCGGGCAGTTCCAGTACGTCGTCGTCGACACCGCTCCGGGCATGGGCGAGCACGCGCTCGCCGCGCTCGAGGCGGCCACCGACGTCGTCTTCCTCACCGGCATGGACGTCCCCGGGGTGCGCGGGCTGCGCAAGCAGATGGACCTGCTCGGGGAGATCGACCTCGTCCCGCCCAGCGCGCAGGTCGTGGTCAACGCCGCCGACCGGAACTCCGGGCTGTCGGTGCAGGACATCGAGGCCACGATCCGCGCCTCGGTCGACCACGTGATCCCGCGCTCCCGCATGGCCGCCTATGCCACCAACCGCGGCGAGCCCCTGCTGCTGCACGCTTCCAAGGACAAGGCCGCCCGGCAGCTGCAGGTCCTCGTAGACTCCTTCGCCCCCGACCGCTCCGCTCCCCGGCGGGGCCTGTCCCGGAAGGCTCTGGTCCGATCGTGAAGCTCGCCGAACGCCTCGCCGCCGCCCGCGGCGAAACCCTTCCCCCTCCCTCCTCTGCTTCCGTGTCCCCAGCGGAGCGTTCCGTCGACTCCCCGCTGTCGTCCGGTACCGGGGCCGCACCTTCGACGTCCGAGGAGTTTTCGCCGGCGTCCGATGACGCCCCGTCGCTGGACTCACTCGTGCTGACCGCCCCCCACCCGGAGGCTCCGGCCGAGCCGGCTCCACGCGCCCAGGTCGGCAAGTTCGATGCCCTCGCCGGCCTGAAGCACCGGGTCAAGCAGGAACTCCTGGACCGCATCGGCTCCCGTCAGTCGGACTCGAGCCTGTCGGATGTCCAGCTCAAGGACTTCGCTACCAAGGAACTGACGCGCATCGTCGCCGAGGAACAGGTGCCGATGTCCTCCGAGGAGCGCCTTCGGCTGATCCGATCCGTCAGCGACGACGTGCTCGGCTACGGTCCGCTCCAGGAGTTGCTCGACGACGACTCGGTCACGGAGATCATGGTCAACGGCCCCGACCAGATCTTCGTGGAGCAGAAGGGCAAGGTGACTCTCTCGGAGTCGACCTTCGCCACCGAGCAGGACCTGCGCCACGTCATCGAGAAGATCGTCACCCAGGTGGGCCGGCGCATCGACGAGTCCTCGCCACTCGTGGACGCGCGTCTTCCGGACGGCTCCCGCGTCAACGCGGTCATCCCGCCGCTCGCGGTCAAGGGCTCCTCCCTGACGATCCGCAAGTTCGCCAAGGACCCGCTCACCGTCGAGGACCTCATTCGCTTCGGATCGGTCTCCTCGCAGATGGCCGATTTGCTGCGCGCGTGCGTCGAGGCGCACCTGAACATCCTGGTGGCGGGCGGCACCGGTACCGGCAAGACCACGATGCTCAACGTGATGTCCTCCTTCATTCCGCACGGTGAGCGGATCGTGACCATCGAGGACGCCGTGGAGCTCCAGCTGCAGCAGGAGCACGTGGTGCAGCTCGAGTCCCGGCCGGCGAACATCGAGGGCCGGGGCGAGATCACCATCCGCGACCTGCTCAAGAACTCCCTCCGCATGCGCCCGGACCGGATCGTGGTGGGGGAGTGCCGCGGTGGTGAGGCCCTGGACATGTTGCAGGCCATGAACACGGGCCACGACGGATCCCTGTCCACCATCCACGCCAACTCCCCGCGCGACACCATCTCGCGTCTGGAGACCCTGGTCATGATGGCCGGCATGGACCTGCCGCAGCGGGCTATTCGCGAGCAGATCGCCTCGGCCATCCACGTGGTGGTCCAGCTGTCACGACTCCGGGACGGCACACGCCGGGTCACCCACATCACCGAGATCCAGGGGATGGAGGGGGAGACCGTGACCCTGCAGGATGCCTTCCTTTTCGACTGGGACGCCGGCGTGGATTCCCGCACCGGTCGCTTCCGGGGTACGACCCGCTCCACCGGGGTGCGGCCGCGGTTCGTGGACAAGTTCGAGGACTACGGCATCAAGCTGCATCCCTCCGTCTTCGACCCCGGGAGACGCTGATGGCACCGCTGCTGGTCGGCGTCGGGCTGCTCGTTCTCGCCGGGCTGCTCGGGCTGTTCGTGGTCTTCCGCTCGCGCACGCCGCGGCTGCCCATGGATCGGCGCCGGCCGCCGCGCGGTCCCCGGGAACTGGAGTCCTCGCAGCTGTCCCGGCTCTCCGGCGTGACCACCGAGGCCGTCTCCGAGTTCCTGGAGCGCCGAGGGTGGACGCGCAAGGTAGCCGCCGCCCTGGAGAACGCCGGCATCAAGTCCTCGCCGGCCGACTTCCTCGTGCTGGTCGTCGTCGGGGCGGTCGTCGCGGCGGCGGCCGGGACGCTCGCCGGGGGGCCGCTGCTCGGACTGCTGCTCTTCATGGCGGCCCCGCTGGTCGCCAAGGTGCTCGTCGGTGTGATGACGGGCCGGCGCAAGCGCATCTTCGCCGACCAGCTCGACAACACCCTCCAGCTGTTCTCCGGGTCGCTGCGGGCAGGCCACTCCCTCCTGCGGGCGGTCGACGCGGTGGCCAAGGAGTCGCAGGCCCCGACATCCGAGGAGTTGACGAGGATCGTCAACGAGACCCGGCTCGGCATGGATCTGGACGCCTCGCTGGACCAGGCCGCCAAGCGCATGGGCTCCGACGACTTCTCCTGGGTTGCTCAGGCGATCGGCATCCATCGGGAGGTCGGCGGTGACCTCGCCGAGGTGCTCGATCGGGTGGCGGGCACCATCCGGGAGCGGAATCAGATTCGACGCCAGGTCAAGACGCTCTCGGCCGAGGGAAAGATGTCCGCCTACATCCTCATGGCGCTACCCGTGCTGATCGCCGCGATCCTGTCCTTGATTGCTCCCGACTACATCTCCCAGTTCGTCACGAGCGGCTTCCTCGGCTACGCGATGATAGTCGTCGCCCTGCTGATGTTCGCGATCGGCGGCTTCTGGATGTCGCGGATCATCAAGCTCAAGTTCTGATTCATGATCTTCCCGAAGGACGTGCCATGACCCACCTCCTCTTCGGCATGCTGCTCCTCGCCGGCGCCGCAGGCCTGGCCATCTGGCTCGCCGTCGGCGTGCGCTGGGGCGGCGACCGGCTGGTCCGCCAGAATCTGCGCGTTGGTTTCGGCGCCACGGAGGCCGAGATGATCCGCGACGCACCGGACTTCGGCTGGGCCAGCCGGTTCACCACCGGCAACGGCAAGGAGCGGATCGAGACTCTCTACTCCAAGGCGGGCCGGCCTGCGGACTGGCCGGTCGCCCGGCTGATGGCCTGCAAGGTCTACGCCATGGGCGCCGCCCTCCTGGTAGGACTTCTGCTCCTGGCCATGACGAGTGGCAACGGCATGATCCTGCTCATCGTGCTGGTCATGGTGCCGGTGAGCTACTTCCTGCCGGAGCTGCTGCTGTACAGCCGGGGCATCGAACGGCAGAAGGAGATCGGCCTCGAGCTCGCTGACACCCTCGACCAAATGATGATCGCAGTGGAAGCCGGCCTCGGCTTCGAGTCCGCCATGGCCCGCGCCGGGCACAACGGGAAGGGCCCCCTCGCGGAGGAACTCGTGCGCACCCTGCAGGAGATGCGCGTGGGCATTCCTCGTCGCGACGCCTACCTAGCGCTCGAGCAGCGCACCGACGTCCCCGACCTGCGGCAGTTCACTCGTGCCGTGATCCAGGCGGACGCCTACGGCATTTCCATCGCCACGGTGCTGAGGACACAGGCGAACGAGATGCGCACCAAGCGACGGCAGCGGGCCGAGGAAGCGGCGCAGAAGATCCCCACGAAGATCCTCATCCCGCTGATGCTCTTCGTCCTGCCGGTGCTTTTCTTGACGGTGCTTGGGCCCACCGTGCTCAACTTCATGAAGATGTAGTCGGATGCCGATCAACAACTCTGCGCCCTCCCCAGGAAGAACCGCCACCGGACGCACAGTCCTATCCGTCGTTTTTGCCGTGGTGTCGCTCTCCGCCGTCGGCCTCCTGACCTTCCCCTGGGTGACCGGTTCTGCAGCTGCCGGTTTCGGCGGGGACATCCAGCACAGTGAACCCACCTCGGTGAGTGCCCCCGGCCCGGAGAACACCGCGTCACTCGCGGCGGACGACGCCCGGGCCGCCGGTGACCCGGGGGCCCACCGCTCCGTGCGGGGACCGGAGACCTGCGGGGACCTGTCCTCTCGGGCGCGGGTCTGCTCCCCGTCGATCGGCATCGACGCTGCGCTCAAGTCCATGGGACAGGACGACGCCGGGAACATGGCGGTGCCCACCTACGAGGACCGTGCGGCGATCGGCTGGTACTCGGTCTCCGCCCCGATCGGCGGTGAGCGGGGCAACGCGGTGCTGGCCGGTCACGTGGACTATCCCTATGACGCTCCCGCGCTGGCCACGCTCTACACGGCGCAGCCCGGGCAGAAGCTCTGGGTCTCCGACGGGACCGGGGGAGTGTTCTCCTACACCGTGACCACGGTCCGGGAGCCGACCCCGCGGGACGCCCCGCCGCGGGACATCTTCGCGCTGACCGGCGACCCCGGGTTGTCCCTGATCACCTGTTCGGGCGACTACGTCCAGCCGGACGGAGGGTCGTCCTGGTCGTACACGAACAACCTCATCGTGGACCTGGCCCTCGATCCCGAGACCGCCCCCGTCCCGTGAGGCCGCCGCGCTGTCCGTCCCCTCTTCTGCGCACACCCGGCGTCGCACAGCGACTTCCCCGGACAGCACCCCCTCCATGCAATTACATTAGTAAAGATCGGTCGGCCGCCCACCGGCCTGCCGATCCCCCCACGATCCACAGGAGTTCCCATGCCCTCCCCCCTCCCCGCCCGCCGCGCGCAGCTCCTCGCGGTGGCGGCTCTGGCCGGCACCACCGCGGTGACCGGGACGCTGGTCGCCGCGACGCCGGCCGTCGCCGTGCCCGTGGCGATCGCGGAGTACCTCATCGAGGTCCCGGAGGAGAGCCCGAGCACCGGCGCGGAGTCGTTCTACACCCCGGTGACGCTGACCAACACCGACACCGCCTACGGCATCGACGAGGATCAGCCCCTAGCCCCCGTCGGAGAGCTCGTGCTGGACGACGAGGGCTACGCCGTCGCCGAGCCCTTCGACGACCCGGCCGCCGGGTGGGAAAACGTGGTGGGCGAGAAGGTCGACGACAACCCGGTCTACTGGGAGCCGGAGAACGCCGCGCTGGCCGGTTACATCCTCTCGGTCTTCGGTCCCACGGAGGACTCGGATGAGGCGCTGGCCGTGCACTGGGCCGTGCGCTCCCTCTCGACGGCTGAGCTGCCCCAGCCGGACGGGCTCGAGCCGTGGCACCTGGACCGAGCGGCGTTCCTGATCGAGGACGCCCGCGAGAACGTCCCGGCGCTGACGCCGCAGGACGGCTACCCGGTCGCCGTGTCCTCCGCGCCGGACGGCCGGCCCGAGACGCTGCTCGTCACGGTGCCGGAGTCCTACTACTTCACGACCGTCACCCTGTCGGGGCCGGTCACCTTCGCGGACGGGACGACGACACGGACCGTCGCCGGCGGCGAGCGGGAGCAGCGCCTGGAGCTCGCTGTGCCGGCGGGAGTCACGGATGGCGAGCTCACCGCCGAGCTGACGGCGACCATGCCCTCGACCGAGCTCACCGTCCTGGCCGACGACCAGTACCGCGACCTGCTCATCGCGGGTCAGGAGCGCACGGTCGACTGGGCCACGAGCGCCGGGTTCGAGATCGACGCCCCCACCGCGCCGGAGGAGGAGGTCCCCGACGAGGAGACCGCGCCCACGGGCGACGACGGAGCCGGGGACGCGCCGGTCGATCAGGACACGCCCACCGGCAACGACGACGACGGAATCAGCGACCCCGGCAGCGACACAGGCTCCCGTGACGG
Organism: Kocuria sp. CPCC 205231; assembly: GCF_040980965.1. NCBI lineage: Bacteria > Bacillati > Actinomycetota > Actinomycetes > Micrococcales > Micrococcaceae > Kocuria > Kocuria sp. CPCC 205231. The sequence goes on from NZ_JAVKPP010000026.1 coordinate 20,379, forward strand.
CGCGGCCGGACCGGACGCCGAGCCGGCGGTCCGGGATCGCGGCGCCCCTGTCCTCGAAATCGTGACGGACGCCGACGCCGAGCAGAAGCTCACGGCGACCCTCGAGGCCTTCGTCCTGTTCGACGAGCAGACGACCACCTCCACGGAGGTCGTCACGGAGACCACCATGACGGCTGGGGGAGCGGCGTACGCCGAGTCGGCCATGGCCAACACCGGCATGGGAGCAGCTCCTGCGGCCGGTGAGCGCAGCGCGATGACCTCGGTGATCCTTGTCGTGGTCGCTGTCGGCGCCGGCCTCGGCGCCTGGTTGCTGCGCCGACACCCGACCGCCACCTCGGATCGGTCCGCCTGATGTTCACCTCCGTCCCAGTTCTCCGGGAGATCTCGATGAGCCGCACCACTCGCACCGTCGTCGTCGCGTCCCTCGCGCTCGCCGCCCTTACCGGCTGCGGCGGTGCAGCGGCCGAGGCGAAGGGTGCGCACACCTACGAACCCCTGCCGCCGCTCAGCACCGCGACGCCGACCACCAGCCCGGCGCCGCAGCCGACGTCCCCGGCGGCGCCCAAGTCCTCTCCGGCACCGACGGCAGAGGCCACCGCAGACTCTGCCGCCCCTGCCGGAGGGACGGCCCAGGCCGCAGCCCCGGTCGGCGGCACGGCAGGAACGAGCATCCCCGGGCAGGCGCCCGCCGCCGGGTCCTCAATCGCCCTCGGACAGGCTCCTGCCGCTGTGGCGGGGCCGGTGGGTGGTGGCATGCCGGTCCAGGCGACGGAGCGGACGTCGACCAGCACCACGACGACCACGTCGACGACGATCGAGGCCGGTCTCAAGCTCGTGGTCACCTGCGAGGGGCTGTGCCTGCTGGGAGACCTCACTGCGCCGCAAGTCGCCGGACAGGACGGGCCGTTCTCCGAGGATCTCCTGCGGCAGGCACTCGAGAAGGAGCTGGGTGGGCAGGGCGGCAACCAGCAGCAGCTGACCGACGACCTGCTGGAGCAGCTCATGCAGGATCAGTGGGCTCTGGCCGAGCGGGATCTCGAGGGCGGGGACGAGAAGCTGGTCTTCTCCTCGGCCCGGAAGTAGGTTCGCGCCGTCCGAAGCGCAGTCATCCGGTGGGACGGCGCGGTCCGCGTTGCCACAGCACACGACGACGCACCCGGCCCTTGACGAGGGCCGGGTGCGTCAATGTCACTCAGGCGGGCACGGCCGCCCAGTGCACGGCGAAGCACGCCGTGGCGGCCATCGAGTACAGCCATACGGAGGCCTCGCGGGTCCACGGCACCTTCTTGGTCATGGCAGAGCTGATGACCGCGGCGATGATCAGTCCGACGCCCAGCCAGAGGGACCAGTCGGTGAACTGCTGGAGGACGGCGCCCAGCACGCCGGTGCCGGCGTCGTCGAGGACACGATCGATGTCGAGATTCATGGTGAGAACTCCCCCCGGAGCAGACGAACGTTCCGGGCGCCCCCATGACGCCCGCGACGACAGGGTGCGACACCGGCGGCGGGGGAGCGAAGGATCAGCCGGTCCCCGGGTCGCCGGGGCGGGCACGCCCTGACAGTGCCGAGCCTATTCGATGAATTTGCAAATGCATCGGCGGATGGCGTCGCTTCTTGCGGGGACAGCCTGCCCAGCGTGGTGTGCGGAGCAGGACATGCAAAAGGCCCCGGACCGACTGGTCCGGGGCCTTTGGCTGGTGGTCGGGATGACAGTGTGCTGGTTCAGGACATAGGCAAGGCATGTCTCGGGACATCGGCAACATGAGGTCGCACATCCGCGGCAG
>NZ_JAVKPP010000027.1:0-20088 GCF_040980965.1 Kocuria sp. CPCC 205231
ACGATCAGATCACTGCGCCCCAGCCGGCGGCGCAGCCCGTATGAAGACGGCAGAGAAGCCGAGACGGTTCACCGTGGCCTCATCGGCGCCCGGTACCGGGGCGAGCTCGGACACCAGTCCCTCCCCCGTCGGCTGGCTGCTCACGACGGTGTAGTGGATGCTCCTATTGGCGTCAAGCGGTTTTGAGGCGTTGGTGGTCGGTCTCCTCGAGCCAGTGCTGGCAGCGGTGGACGAGCTCGGGATCGGTGCGGGTGCCCAGCTCCAGGCGCCGTAGCTGCTGATAGGGCACCTCCAGGGTGCGGGCGGCGTCGGTCAGGCGGATGCCCAGCGCCTGACGTTGCCGGCGCAGCAGCGGCCCTGGGAGGGGATCGGCAGGCGGGTGGGTGAGCAGGGCGAAGACTTCGTTGGCGACGTGGCGTTTAAGGCACCGAATGATGTCGCGGTCGGCCAGTCCCTCGCCTCTGCGGCGGGTGAAGTAGGCCATGGTGCGGGGCTCGCGGAAGCGCATGCGGATCAACACGATCCGGTGCAGGGCATGGTTGGCTTGGCGGTTCCCGCCTCGGGAGAGCCGGTGCCGGTGGGTCCGTCCGGAGGAGGCCGGGATCGGGGCGACCCCGCATAGGGCGGCGAAGGCCGCCCTGGTGGCGATCCGGTCCGGGTTGTCCCCGACGGTGGTCAACAGGCTCGCGGCCACCACGGGCCCGACCCCCAGGGTGGCCAGCAGGGCGGGGTTGAGCCGGGCCGCGATCTGCTCGAGTTGGTCGTCTAGAACGGTGATCTCCTCGGTGAGGACCCGGTGGCGGGCCGCCAGGCGTTTCAGCGACGCACGGGCGACCTGCTCAGGGTCATCGCCGGCTCCAGGGCGGGTGCGAGCGAGCACGTCCATCAGCTTCTGACCGTGATAGCGGCGGAAGTCGGTGCGCACGTCGCCGGGAGCGGTGATCAGCAGGGCGTGGATCTGGTTGAGGACCGCGGTGCGGGCCTTGGTCGCCGAGGTGCGCTCGGCCAGCAGGATCCGCAAGGACTCCACGAGCCCGTCGCGTTGCTTCGGGACCACCGTGGTCCGGCCGGCGGCCACGGTGAGGGCAGCCTGCTCGGCGTCCAGCGGGTCGGACTTGCCCTTGAGGCGCCGGTGCTGGCGGTTGGTGCGCATCACCTCGATCACGGCTATCTCCGCGGCCGCCAGGACGCGGGCCAGTTCGGCCCCGTAGGAGCCGGTGCCCTCCACGCCGACGGCGAGGACGGGCCCGTGGTCGTGCAGGAAGTCCACGATCTGCCGGTACCCGGTGTTGGTGGCCGCGAACTGCCTGTCGGCTACGGTCCGGCCCAACTCGTCGACCACCGCCACGTGGTGGGTGTCGCGGTGTGTGTCGACCCCGGCGTACCGTCCCGGAGCCGCATTCCTTGAAGGGTTGGCCGCCGTCGGTGGCGCTGTCATCATCGTCATGACCGGTGATCCTTTCCATGCTGGAAGAGCAGCTGGTCACCGTCGGTCGGGCGGGGCAGACAGCACAGAGGTGAGGCGACTTCCCGGTCAGGCTCCTATCAAGTCATGCTCCGTCTGGCCGCACGGTTCGCGGCCCCGGTGGGGGCGGACAGATCCACTGGAGGACAACCCCTGCGGGCGTCGGTGTAAGGGCGAGTCACACCACCGTCGGAACCTGCGTCCATCATCTCTGTGTGAAGTTGGTACCACACCGGTGTGGGTGACCCGGTAGGTGGTGCCGCCGAACTGCTCCTGCACCGCCCGGACGGTGCCGTAGGCGTGGGAGGTGCCGTCCTTGAGCAGGATCACCCGGTCGCAGAGCCTCTCGACCTCTTCCATCTGGTGGGTCACCATCACCACCGTGGCCCCGGCGCGTCTCTGGTCTTCGATGATGTTCATCAGCAGCCGGCGGTTGACCGGATCGAACCCTTTGGTCGGCTCGTCCAGGATCAGCAGTTCCGGGGTGTTCATGATCGTCACCCCCAGCTGCACCTTCTGCTGCTGGCCACCGGAGAGCTTGTCCAGGCGGGTGGAGGCTTTCTCGGCCAGCCCGACCCGTTCGAGGTACTCCAGCGACCAGGACCGGGCCTTGGTCTTGTCGAGGCCTTTGAGGCGGCCGAAGTAAGTCATGGTCTCGAGCACCGGTTCCTTCTTGTACAACCCCCGCTCCTCGGGCAGGTACCCGAGCCGGGCGCCGTCGGCGGGTTCGAAGGTCTTGCCGTCGATGTGCAGGGTCCCGGCGGTGGGCTGATAGATCCCCAGCAGCGCCCGCAGGGTCGTGGTCTTCCCCGACCCGTTGGAGCCTAGGAACCCGAAGGTCTCCCCCGCGTGCACGTCGAAGGACAGGTCCTCGATCACGGTCGTGGCCCCGAAGGCCATCCGGAACTCGTCGATGTGGACCAGCGGCTCACTCATCGCACCCCCGCTGTCGTACTTGATGTCACTGCTGCTCCTCCGGTTCTGTCGCCATGGCCAGGCCCGCACCAGTCAGCCGCGCACCCCGGGCCAGCAACGGCAGCGGGTCAGCGTCTCCCCCGCCTGACCGGCTTCCACCCGACGGGGCGGTGGTCACCACTGTCCGCGTCCGTTTCTACTTCTTCGACACGGGCTCAGATGGGTACTTGGCATCTGTGAACTTCCAGCCTAGAAGCCGGTGCGTCCCCCTGGCTTCCCCCACCGGGATGAACATCCAGGCACCGTTGCCCTCCGCCAGCCGCCCATAGGAACCACGCCGGAATCGGCAGCCGAGTCGACCCGGCCACCAGCCCGTAGAGGGTGAGGACCAGGGCGTAGAGGAACCACACCGGGTCGAGGACCACGTTGAGTACCAGAAAGGGCAGCATCAGCGGCGCGCCGGCGACGGCCATCAGGGTGACGCGGACCCTGGCGGTCAGGCCGTAGTCGGCCCCGGCCTCCCAGCAGGGGCCCCACATCAGCGGGGCCACACCAACCCCATCCCCATCAGCACCGCCCAGCACAGTACCCAGCCCAACTAGCCGCCCGGTGACAGGACGGCCGCGTAGCCCAGGGCCAGCGCCGGGGTTGGTGGCTGGAACACTAGATAGGTGCTCAGCCGATGCACGTGCAGGGCTCGTCTCACCAGATCACGTCTCTCCGCTCGACGGTCCCCACCGTATGCCGCGCGCCCGCGCCATGAGACAAGGAGCCCGCTCGGGGCCATCCCCAGGGACACTGACCGCGGCGTCCGCCAGTTCGCGTTCGTAGCCTTCGAACTCGGGTTGGCAGGACCGCTCCGGCGGCACACTTCTTTGTTGCCTGCGTGGCCTCATCTACCGATGAGTCGGATCAGCCACCCCAGGAGAGGAACGACGCTGACGACATCGAACACCCGATCCAGAAGATGCCCTATCCTCCACCACCAACTCGGATCCTGTGGCGGCTTCTGTTTGGTCTCGATCATGGGGATCAATCCTCCTGCGCTAGGACAGAGGCGACCAACGCCTCCTGTCCTACCCTTCCTGAAGACTCCGCCGGATCCCGGCAGGACAGTCCAGCCATCGAAGACCTTCCGTACATTCCGACGAACGGGCCACGGCCCCCCACCTTCGGTCGTAGCGCGTAGCCGATCCACGGCTGCCAGGACCGCCCCTCCGGCCCGGGCTGGACACGCAGCGTCGCATCCCCGATAAGCCGGTCATCGACAAAGATCGCCACCCCACGCATGAACCACCCCGGCACCGGGGCCTGCCCGGACAAGCGGGCCTCGACGCGGTCCTGGACCTCATCGCGCGACAACGGGGCATGGTCCAGATGCTCGGTCACCCCGAACCGTCCCCGGTGTGAACCGACAGATCGCAGTGTTGTGGGAGCTCTCGTTCACAGATCGTCGTCACTTTTGCGAACGGACTGGCGGGTGGCGGATACTGGAGGTGGGAACTGGCGTGCTCACACCCACCGTTTCCCGGGAGGCCTGGTTGACCAGGCCGCGCCTCCCAGAAGAAAAAGCCGGGCGGCCGCCCGGCTTTTTCTATGCCCCCAGCCCGGGCTAGTCCAGAAACCGCCGCCACCAGATCCCCACCACCACAGCACCCGGAACCAAGGCAACAACAGTGCCCACCACGAAGTCTTCGACCAGGACGCCGATCACCGCAGCCAGCAAACCCACCTGCACCCCGGCCAGCAACACCAGGATCCAGGCCATGTCGCGACGCTGCCGGGTCTTCCACTCCGCGCGCCTTCTGTGCATTCGTAAAACGCTACGGGTTGGGTCCCCGCAACACCTTATCGCCGCGCTTCGTTACTCCACACCCCGATGTAGGGCGGCACACCTCATGCAGCACGTGGTCGCCATGACGGCAGCGCATGGCGACATGGCGGGAAACTCACCATGCCTGTCGAAGTGAAGAGAGTCGGCGCAGCAGAACAAGAGAGGAGGGGCCGGAGCTGACCCGCCCCGGCTCCTCCCGTGACACCTCAGGCAACCCGAAGCGCCTGTAGTCACGGGGTGGTCGTCGCATTCTCGTTCCGCATGCCGTGGCGGGCGATGAGAGCCAGACATACCCCCACGATGGAAAGCGCAAGACCCAACAAGAAAAGCAGGCCGAGACCGATGTCCGGGTCCGCGCTGTAGCGTCCCTGCAGGGACGATGTCACCTTGGTTGCCAAGGCCAGGATTGCCCCAACCGGGATGAGGACAAGCCCAATGCGGTACATGCTTTTCATTGCGCCATTCTAGTTATTCCGTCCGGCGCCCTTGTCGTAGCCATCACCCACAGCTCGCGTCACGAGAGCAGCTGGTGCGCGCGGTAGCCGGGCCCCTCATGTGGCAGTCCAAGCACGGCCACGCCCTACGACACTTCATCTACCCGTATCGCTTAGGCATGCTGGCCATCCTGACCGGGAGACTCCACGTGACAAGCACTCCCCGGGCAGAGATCAACCCCATCTGCAACTCCGTCCCCACGTGTAATGGCCGGCATCCGGTCGCACATAAAGGGCGACAACTCGCCTGCGTCCGCGCCGTCGCCGGTCCGATCAGGAGTTGTCCGGACGCCCCTGAGGCAGTGATCGCATCCCGGATACAGGACGCAGCCCGCCTGAAGGAATCCCGGGCACGGAACCGCCAACATAGTGACAAGCATGCTTTCTATCAGTAAGCTTCATACTTACGCTGGCCGCAGTGGTCGGCGTACGGGGTGATCGCACAGTCGGGTACGACGGTGCCGGCACCCCGGGAGCCTGCCGTTACTCCGCGGTGAGGTTGTCGCCTCCGCGCCGCCAGCCATGACGGCGCGGAGGCGTTCCCCGTGGGTATCGACCTTGTGAGACGACCTCAACGACACCACCCCGTCTCGGCCGCGGCGGCGAGAGACCGCATGGTCATCCCGAGCCACACAGAGCTTCAACTTTTAGTGAGACCATTGATCAGCAGGCTGATTATCAGTAGGGTGAGAGGCAGCAGCCGAATGCATCACCCCGCCCACCGGCGGATACCGTCTGCGCCGGGCTTCCGCCCGTGAGTTCGTGCCACGCGAATTACCCAAAGGAGATTTCATGGCCACCTACGACGTCAATGCCCTTCTCTCCGCCACCGCCTACGGGTCGGACGGCGGCAAGATCGGCAAGGTCGAGCAGGTCTTCCTGGACGACAACACCGAAGAGGTCACCTTCGTGACCGTCAACACCGGTCTGTTCGGGACCAAAGAGAGCTTCGTCCCGGCCGACGGCGCCCGACAGGACGGCGACCGCCTCGTCCTTCCCTACACCAAGGACGTCGTCAAGGACGCCCCGAACGTGGACGCGGACCAGCACCTCTCCCCGGCCGAGGAGGAGGAGATCTACCGCTACTACAAGATGAACTACTCCGGCAACGGTGGCCGCGACGACCGACACGCCACGGAGATTGATCACAACGCCACTCCGGCGGCCGGAACCGCCGGTTACGCCCGCAATGACCAGTACGCCGATGACACCGCGGACCGTCACGACACCGCCGCTCGCGCTGATCTCGACGACAACGAGGTCATCCGTCACGAGGAGCGCCTGCGCGTGGGTAAGGAGCGTCAGGAGACCGGCCGCGCCCGTCTGCGCAAGTACGTCGTGACCGAGCACGAGACCGTCGATGTCCCCGTCCAGCGCGAGGAGGTTCGGGTCGAGCGCATTCCCCTCGACGGCACCGAGGTCACCGGCGGCACCATCGGCGAGGACACCGTGGAGGTCACCCTCCACGAGGAGCGTGCCGTGGTGGCCAAGGAGACCGTGGGCGTCGAGAAGATCGAGCTCGAGAAGGAGACGGTCCGCGACACCGAGCGCGTCGACGCCGAGGTCCGCAAGGAGCAGGTTGAGATCGAAACCGACGCCGAGCGCGGCACCGGCCTTACCGACGACGATCGCCGCGACCGCATCTGATCGCACCCGATCGACTCCGGGGCCCCCGTCACCGTTGTGGTGACGGGGGCCCCGTCGTCGTGCCGGACGCGGTTCACCCCGCTGCCCGCCGGGCCCGCGTACCGGGCACGGCCGCGTAGTAGACCAGGCCCAGCGCGACCACCGCCGGTTGCACCGATGAGACCCGGCTGACCCAGTTGGACCAGTCCGAGGTGCCCGCCGAGGAACTGGTGGGCGAGACCATGACCTTGACCAATGAGGTACAAGAGGTGCTCGTGCCCGGGGTCATCGCCATCGGCGCGGAAGACACCATCGTCATGGCCCAGCAATTCCCCGAAGACCTCACCGTCGGTGACGAGGTCGAAGTCACCGGCACCGTGGAAAGCCGAGACGTTTTCACCATCGACGACCTCGAGGCCCTGCTGGCGGTCACCGACGAGGAGACCGCTACCCCCTACATCGACCGTGAGGAAGAACTCATCCTCACCGAGGCCACCGTCACCAAGACCGGCTGACCACCGCCACCAAACGGACCTGACCCCGACACGTTCCCGGCTGAGCCGGCAGCAGACGAACACTCTTCCGCAGTGAGCCGGTCCTCGATCACGGTGACAAGCATGCTTGCTATTGGTAGAATCGGACGACCGCCCATCCCTGCGATGGGCGTACGGGGTGGGCGGGCTACATGCGGTGGCTGGGTCCCCCTGGGGGGATCATGCCGCCGCTCACCGGTATGACTGCCGCCTCCGTACTGCCTCCCATGACGGTGCGGGGGCGTTCCTCTCCACACCGGCCCGACCACTGCTCGGCGACCAGGACAGGTGGCCGGGGCAACGGCTCCACGGTGTGGTCCCGCCGTTGGGCCGCTGATCATCCCGGTGGGCGATGTTGTCCTGTTCTGTTTGCTCTGGCCAAAGGATCCCGCCGATATGCCCACCCCGGTTCCCCCTGCATCCGCGCCGCTCCCTGATCGTGTTCACCCGGTGGCGCTCAGCCGGCCGGCCGGCGAGCATCAGCACCTCAGTCGGGCGCGAAGGACGATGCTGCGCTTTGGCCGGCCCAGGTCCGGGCAGGGGAAGTGGTCGAGGCGTGGATGGGTGGCATGCTCCGGCACCGTGGGGTGCTCGAGGAGATCGCCCCGCAGATCGGGGTGGTGTGGATCCAGGAGCTGGGGACCGGCATGCGGATCATGCTCGATCTGACCGAGACCGACATCCGGGCCCACCCAGCACCGCCGCCTCACCGGGGCTGACCCCTCCGGAGGCCGCTCCCATTCGCAGTCTTCGGTGGGGCAGGCTCCGCCTGCTCTACTCTGATCTTCCTCCGCCCTGCATTCCCGGCGCCCGCGCCGACCCCTGCCGAAAGGTGTATCCCGTGACCGACTCCTCCTCGGTGGCCCATCGTCCAATCCCGTCGTTCCCGTCGGTCTCCACCCGGTTGCGCCTGCACGAGGTCCTGGCCGAAAGCCAGGATCTGCGGGAGTTCCTGGAGGAGTTCACCCAGGTGATCGCCGCGCACCTGACCGGTGAGCACACCTCGGTGTGGTGCGCGGTGACGCTGTTGCGCGACGGGCGGGTGGGTACGGTCGCCAGCTCCAACGCCCGGGCCTTGGTGCTGGACGAGATCCAGTACGACTACGGGGACGGGCCGTGCCTGACCGCCGCCCGCCAGCAGCTCATCGTCCACGCCCCGGACCTGACCCAGGGGCCGTGGCCGGAGTACGGGCAGGCCGTTGCCGCCCACGGGGTCCACTCTGCAGTGGCGGCCCCGTTCGATCTGCCCGGCCCCGACAAGGCCGCGCTGAACGTCTACGCCGGCACCCGTGACGCCTTCAACGAGGACGCGATCGCGGCGATCACCCAGGAGGTCGTGGCCGCATCCACCGCCCTGCGCCTGGCCCTGCGCCTGGCCAAGCACCAGGACACCGAAACGGACCTGGCCGCGGCGATGTCCTCCCGCACCGCCATCGACGTGGCCGTGGGCATCCTCATCGGCCAGCAGCACTGCACCCAGCAGGAAGCCTTCGATCTGCTGGCCGCCGCTGCGGCCCGGCGTAATCTCAAGGTGCGTGACCTCGCCGTCGAACTCGTCACTTCCACCACCGGACAGGCCCCCACCACCCACTTCAACACCTCCGAAGCGCCCTGGGCGGCCCGCGGCACCGCCTGAGACCCCCCGTCCCACTTGACCCCCGGGGGCGGCTGATGGCCGCGCAGGGCGTTGCGTACCCGGGTCTCTGGTGGATAGGCTCTCCCCTGGTCGAGTAGCTGACCGATCCCTTGATCGTGCCCAGTGAAAGATCGTTTCCATGCCTTCGAGCTTCCCCGCCCCGTCTGCATCGGGTTCCCCTGCGCCTTGCCCCCGACACCCCCTGCACCGTGTCCTGGGACCTGGTTCCCGGGCCGGTTCCGCCCAGCAGTCGGCGGTGATCCGTTGAGCGGCGCGGCGGAGGCCGCCCCCGGCGCCACCGTGACCGCCTCACCGGCCCTGGAGCAGCTGATGCGGTTGGGTCCCGACGACGCCTTCCCGGAGGAGCTGCTGGGGCTGCCCCTGGAGCAGCTGCAGATCCTGCACAGCCGGATCTGCCGGCAACTGGAGCTGGAGTACCTCACCGACCCCGAGGGCGGGCACCCGATCACCTGCGACCGGCTGCACGAGCTGCAGATCGAGTTCACCTCCCGCGTGCTGGGCTGAACCACCACCGGCCCACCGGGGCCGGTGGTGGCGCCCAGGACCCGGCGAAACGGGAGGGGGCGGTGGGCCGGAGAACCCCAGCCCCACGAGGGCCCACCCACCCGCCCCCCGTCCTCACCCATCTCGGCTCCTGCCCCGGGAGTGGTGCCGGAGCTTCTGAAAGGACATTGTGCGCGTCGTTGTGCTCGGTGCTGAAACACCCCTGGGACAAGAGGTCGTCGAAGACCTGGTGTTCCGCGGACACCACCCCACCGCCGTCCTCGACGGTGAGCCGGTCAAGGACGCCCACCAGCCGTACCCGGTGGATCTCGCCTACGGGGACATCACCGACACCACGTGGTTGACCTCCACCGTGGCCACCACAGAGGCCGTCGTGGACGTGCTCAGTGTGTCCCGCAAACAGGTCGCGGCCGCCCGCGCCCGGACCGCTACCAGACACCTGGTGGAAGCCATGACAGCCCACCGGGTGCACCGCTACGTCGGTCTGGCCCCGCACCACCTCTACCCCGTCCCCGGTGACAGCACCAAGACCGCCTACGTCCGCCAGCAGCTGTGCCAGACGCTGCGCCCGGGCGGTATCGCCCATACCCGCGACCGGTTCCAGATGATCACCGGATCCGGGCTGAGCTGGACCATCGTTCGCACCCCGGTCCTGAGTGCTGGGCCCGCCCGCGGTGTGCGCCACGTGCACCTGCGCCCGGGCCCTCACCGGCGGGCCTCTCTCACCCAGCAGGATGCCGCCCGGTTCCTCGCCGCTCAGGTCCTGGAAACCAGCCTGTTGTGGACCAGTCCCCTGATCAGCAACTGAGAGGTGTCCTGCGAAACTCAGGGCGCCATGCTCACCGGCACCCCCGATCATGAACCGATGCTCGGGGGGTGGTGATACGTCTGACATTGCCCCTCACCACCCGGTGTGAGATTTTGGAAATGAGCCCGAAATACCGGGTTCCCGGACGAGGGGTGCTGTACCCGGTGTGCGACAAGACGGCCCGCAGGAGGCTGTCATGTCTTGGTTCGTTCTGGTGCTCTCCGGGATCCTCGAAGCGGTGTGGGCCACCGCGCTGGGCAAGTCCGAAGGCTTCAGCCGGCTCGGACCGTCCTTGGTCTTCGCCTCGGCGCTGGTCGCGAGCATGGCCGGGCTGGCCTACGCCATGCGGGACCTGCCCGTGGGCACCGCCTACGCGGTGTGGGTGGGCATCGGTGCCGTGCTCACCGTCGTCTACGCGATGGCCACCGGTGAGGAACCGGTCGCGATGCTCAAAATCGTGTTCCTGCTGATGATCATCGGCGGGGTCCTCGGACTCAAACTCTCCCACTGAGAACGCAACGAAGCGCTCCACGTCATCACGGGCTGATGACCGCGTCGAGCAGCCCGAGCCGACAGCAGCCCGGCTTCCCGGGCAGCCACACCGCGGGCTTGCGTGAGCCGAGAGAAACACCGCTCGACCCCGCTGCGCAGTGTCACCGGTGTGCCCGCCGATGGGGACCCCGCACATCGGCCTCCCGTTCCCGCCAGCACTTCGAGGACCGGCATGGAACTCCGTGGCTGGGATTTGCCCGCCGGCTTCCTCGCAGGAGCCCTTCTACGACAAGATCCCCGCCCAGCCGAGAGGCTGGGTGGGGGTCTTGTCTTCGTAGTGCTCAGTTGCTGGGCGGAGGACCGACCACCTGAGGGCCTGTACGTTCGTCGGGAACGACGTAGGAATCCTTTTCGGAGAGCGGCACCATCGCAGTACCTGAACCTGAGCCGTTGGCTTCGATGGAGACACCGACGATGTCGTCAGGCAGTTCGCCAGGAGTAGCGATCCAAGACTGAGAACGTTCCAACGGGTCAGCGCCATCATCAAAGTACTTCTCGTAAAGAGCGGCTTCCATCTGTTCGAACTTGTTGGCGGTAGCTTCATCAAGCACGGTTCCATCAGGCATCACGTAGTCATAGTCTTCGGTGAAGGTCGGCCCCCACTCTGAGAAGTGGTACAGCTCAACATCTTGGAACGGGTAAGAGTTCCCTTCTTCGTCGTACAGAGTCACTTGGTAGACGCTCGAATATTCGGTGCCCTGACGGTTGTCGATATCCACCGTTGCGTAGGTGCCAACTCCGGTGCCTGTGGCAATACGGTATTCCTCAATGTCGGCAGGGGGCTCAACCGAGAAGTCAACGACAATCTCCGAACCCTCGGGAGTCTTCACGTAGAACGGTTCGTCCAAGTTGACCCGCTCAGGTGAAGGGGACTCAGAAGGGATCTGGGAAGTCATAGCGGTTTCACTGGGTGCTTCGGGGGTGGCCGTCGGATTACTGGAGCACCCCGCGAGAGCGAGGCCTGCAGCGAGGACTAGGGAAGTCAAGGTGGTCCCTTTGTGCATGGTTCATCCTTCGGGGTAGTCGTTTTGGGTTGATACACATTCTGCCGAGAAGGGGCCAGCCGCCCTCAGCGGCATCCTTCTGGTCCTTACTGATCATGCGCGTATTTCAATATCTTTGGTCAGGGCATGTTCATCCCGCTGACATTCGACTGCGGTCATCCCCACCAGGACAGCATGGAATATTGGGCCATCATCGTCATGTACCCAGTGGGACCGCGGAAATTTTCCTGCGCCGTGCTCACCCTGACTGCGGCCCTCGGCTTTGCCCCTCAGGTGCCCGGCACCCTCGTGAGTATCCCCCTGAGGTGAAAGCGATGACCTGTGCAGGACGTTAGCGGTCCTCACGCCACCGGTGACAACCTGGAGAGGGCCGCTGTTTCACGGGACCAATTCTAGGAATCTGCCGCCACGGACAGCAGTCCGGTGATCCCCACCAGGGCGATCCCGGTGCTGAACAGCACGATCACCGCCACCGCGGCCACCAGTACCGCCAGTGTGGCTGCCGCCCCGGTCGGGCTGTCCCCGGTACGGGCGTCGTGGCGAACCACCACTGCCAGCAGCACGGCGCCCAGCAGCATCCCGGCCACTCCGAGCAGCATCGTCATGACCACCCCTCCTTGCTGTCCTCCTTGATGCAGCGACTCATCCGACCAAGGCCACGGTCGGGCCCGGCGCCGGGAGCAGCGGAGCGGCCAGCAGGTCCGCCCCGCCCAGATGCACCGGTCGGTGCGTGTTCACCCACTCGCGCAAGTGCTCGGAGTTCTCGCCGATGGCCACGACCACCCTTGCCTGGGCCATGGCCTCAGCCCTCGCCAGGGTGGCCGGATCGGGGCGGTAGGCGATCAGCACCTGGTCGAAGTGGTGGGCGTCCTCGGCCTGGGCGATGGTGCCCATCCGCACCCCACGGCTCTTGAGCCGGCGCAGCTGCTCGAGCTCGGGCACCAGGGAGCGGTCCGGGACCACGATCCCCAGCGATGCCCAGCTCAGGTCCTCGCTGTGGCTGAAGATCCAGGCCGCCGCGTGGAACACCGCGACGCCGGGGGCCATCGGGGCGGCCGTGTAGGCCCGCGGATTGGCAAAAGATTCCCAGGGCCCCACCGACATCGCGCTCCTCCACCCAGTACCGCGCCCGATACACCCGAACACATTAGTAAGCATACTGGCTAACGGCTTGGTGTCAGAATCCGGGGCCGGTCGCGGGGCACTCCGCCCTGATGGGCCCGCTCCTGGGCTGCAATCCGGGAAGGCGCACTGGTATGCCATTGGTAGTTGTCCAGGATTGGGGGGACAAAGACTAGTTCGTGGTGCTGCGGCTTCGTCGTGCCCACGACACCAGGGGTGCATTCGGGTCTGCCGGCTTCGCCCAGGGGTGCTCTCGGTGGACCGGTGCGGCAGCCCAGTGCTCGTCCGTGGCAGGAGACCGGGGTGGTGCCGGCCGGACCCGCAGTGGTCTCAGTTTACCGCCCGCGCCGCACCGCGGAGCCTGCAGCGGCCGGGCCCCGGACGGGGACGGTGGGTCGGGTCGGTGTTCTGAGCTCAGGGCGCGGGGTGGGGCAGGTCGGCCTGGGGCAGGGAATGGGTGGCCCACTCGTGGAGCTCCCAGGCGGTGTCGGGAGACCAGTGCAGCTGCCAGGCCAGGGCGAGCAGGGACTCGGCGGTGAAGTGCTCACCGTGGTGGTAGAGGTGCTCCAGGCGGCGCAGCAGCATGCGCCACACCGGCTCCGGTACGGCCGGCTCCCGCTGGAAGCGGTGGGTGTAGTAGACCATCGCCCGGCGCACCAGCGGCACCGGCAGCACCACCGGAGTGGGGGCCATCGGGGCCCCGGCCAGACACTCAGGGTCGAAGGCATCCACCCAGGGGCGCAAGGTGTCGTTGTTCAACGCCACCACGACGGTGCGGGTCACGGCCATAGTCTCGGCCACGGCCAGGGTGGCCAGGGTGGGCCAGTACACGACCAGCGGCCCCGCCCACTGCGCCAGGTCACCGGGCTCCTGGGCGGATCCGATGATCGCTCCCTTGCTCTGGGCCTGGCGCAGATGACGTGCCCGGTCCAGTGTCACCAAATCCGGCACCAGCAACCCGACCGAGGACCAGCCGACAGGACCACGGGCGACACAGGCCCATTCCAGGGCCCGCTCCGACGCCTCCCTCGGTGATACCGGGGCGGCCACGTAGGCTCGCGGGCGTTGCCGTGAGCAGAGGGAACGGTGGGGCACGGCGGGGTCTCAGACCCCGTCGGGCAGCACGGCGGAGCGGTCGAAGTCCTCGGTGGTGGCCACCGTCCCGTCCTCGCCGATCAGCGTCACCCCCGCCGGTGAGCCGCGGCGGCTGCCGCCGGAGATCTCCGCACCCACATCGGCCACGACGTTGAGCAGACTCACCCCGGGGCCCACCCGCACCCCGTCCAACAGCACGCAGTTACGCACCGTCGCGCCCTCTTCGACGACGACACCGGGGCCGAGCACCGAGTGCTCCACCACCCCGCCCACGACCGCGCCGGCGGCGACCATCGAGGTGTGCAGCTGCGCGCTGCCGGCGATCCGGGCAGGCACCCGCTGCGGCTGGGCCGAGAGGATCGGCCACCCCGGATCATCCAGGATCACCCCGTCACCGTCGAGCAGCTGCATGTGCGCGGTCCAGTAGGACTGCAGAGTGCCAAGGTCCATCCAATACCCGTGTAGGCGGTGTTCGGCCACGGCACGGTGGGCGACGAACCAGGGCACAAGGTCGTGGCCGTAGTCCTCCAGCTGCCCGTGCTGGGCGTGCAGCTCCTCGAGGGCTTCCAGCAGTTTCTGGGCGTCGTAGAGGAACATCTCCCCGGCCACCAGCCGGCCCTGCGGCTCCTCGGGCTTGTAGTCGAAACCGGTCACCCACCCGTCGTCGTCGACCTGCACCACACCGTAGCGGGAGGGGTCCTCGGCGACCTCGGTGGTGACCATGGTCAGGTCCGCGCCCTTCTCCAGGTGAGTGTCCACGACATCGAGGAAATTGATCGTGTAGAGGTGATCAGCACTGAGCACCAGCACCAGATCCGGGGCGAACTCGCGGATCAGCTCCTTCTGCCGATAGATCGAGTCCGCGTTGCCCTCGGCGAAGCCCTCCCCGGCCGCACCCTCGTAGGGGGGCAGCACCTGCAGCCCGCCGTGGGAGCGATCCAGATCCCAGGGCCGCCCATTGGCCAGGTGCACATTGAGACTGTGCGGCAGGTACTGCTGCACCACCCACACATCGGAGATGTGAGAGTGCGCCAGATTCGACAGGGCCAAGTCAATGAGCCGATAGGTGCCCGCCACCGGCAGGGCCGGCTTGACTCTCTTCTCGGTCAGAGCACCCAACCGGGAGCCCTTCCCACCGGCCAGCACCAGGGCCAAAATCCGGGGTATCCGCATCAGAACCTCCTCCATCCACAGGCGGCGGCACCATCATCGGCCGCACTACCCCCGCGCCGACGCCGGGGCAGTGGACCACGCGCACCCCGGGTGACTGACCGGCACCACCACCAATACTAAGCCAGCTTAGCTCTCCGGTGGGAGCAGCGCCTCCTCCGACCTGGGCAATTCGTGGACGGAGGCCGCGCAGCATCCCCATGCGCCCCACCGGATACGGGAATCGGATCGCACCGGCCGCCACACGGATCCGCCACTTCACCGGAGGGTCGTGGACAGGACCACTCGGCGATAATCTTTGCGAATCACCGTTGTTCTCCCCCGGGCAGCGGTGCGATCACCCGTCGAAAGAGCCCCCACCGTGGACCTCGCCCTGCGCTTCCTGTCTCTGCGTGATCCCGACGACACCGCGTTGCCACTGCGCCAACGGGTGGTGTTGAACCAGCTGCCCCTGAGCATCACCGCGGCCCTGCTGCTCTTCGGGGTCGCCGTGGTCCACCCCGAGCAGCTGGCCGATGCCCGGGTGCACTGGGCTGGCGGGCTGCTGCTGGCGCTGCTGGTGCTGTGCGCGGTGGTGCCCTGGGAACGCTTGGACGAGCGCTGGGTGCTGGCCGTGCCGCTGCTGGACTTCTTGCCGGTGGGGCTGCTTCGGGAGGGGTTGTACCCGAGGTCTCCGGAACCGCGATCCTGCCGGTGTTCCCGGTGCTGTGGCTGGTCTCTTCCGGGCTCCTGAGGCACGGGGCCGCGTCCCTGGGGGCGGTGATGACCCTGGGGGTGGTCTGGGTCCCTGTGCTGGTCTCCGCGGCACCGGTCACCCCCACCGCGCTGACGAGTCCGCTGCTGGTGCCGTTCATGATGCTGATCATCGGAGCCACCGTCCAGGAGATCACCCACCGGCTGCGCCAGCAGAGCTCCCAGCTGCGGGCGGCCCTGGCCACCGCCGCCCAGCGTGAACGCCTGCTGCACACCGTGCTCGACGCGGTCAACAGCAAGGTCCTCGCCCTGGACACCGCCGGGCACCCGCTGCTGACCAACCACGGGCCCCTGGCCGACTACGCCTGGCAACGCGCCGTGCACGGCCCCGCGGCCGAGGCGTCGCTGCCGGGGATCTACACCGCCTCCGGCGCCCCCATGGCCTCGGCGGACCGACCCATCGCCAGGGCCGCGGCCGGAGAGTCTTTCACCGACTACCTGGTGCGCTACGGCGATGCCCCCGACCAACGAGTGCTCTCCGTGGCCGCATGCACCATCCACGACGACCGGCGTCAGCCCGAAGGATCCGTGCTGTCCTTTACCGACGTCACCGACCTGGTGAGCGCACTCAACGCCAAAGACGACTTCATCGCCGGGGTCTCCCACGAACTGCGCACCCCGCTGACCTCGATCCGCGGCTACACCGAGCTGCTGGCCATGGACCCCACTGTGCCCGCCCACGTGCAGACCGGCCTGGAGACCATCGAACGCAACACCGGCCAACTGATGCACCTGGTCGAGGGCCTGCTGAACACCCACCGCACCCACACCCTGGTGCGCAAGACACCGGCCGACCTCACCCAGTTGCTGGCCGAGTCCACCGCGGCCGCCCAGCCGCAGGCCGAGCAGACCGGCATCACCGTGAAGACCTGGGCCGCCGACACCCTCCCGGTCCACTGCGACCCACAAAAGATCGGCCAGGTCCTCGACAACCTGATCTCCAACGCGATCAAGTATTCCCCGCCCCACAGCGCCGTGTTCGTCCTCGGCGCCCACTCACCGGACACGGTGCAGGTCCAGGTCATCGACCACGGCACCGGGATGAGCCCGGAAGACACCACCCAGATCTTCCAGCAGTTCTACCGCAGCCCCACCGCCCGGATGAGCACCGTCCCCGGACTGGGCCTGGGCCTAGCCGTGAGCAAAGACATCGTCGACGCCCACGGCGGCACCCTCACCTGCCACAGCGCCCTCGGGGAAGGCACCATCTTCACCCTGACCCTGCCCACCACCGACCGCCCCGCCTCGCAGGCCGCGGCCTCCACCACTGTCCCGGCGGATGTGACCCGCTGACCCGATGCCCTGGTAAGGACAAAACCGGTCCGTCCCATCAGGGGCGGACCGGTTTCGTCGTGGCCCGCCCCCTGGTGAGACATGCCCCGGAACGGGATGAAGAGCGGGACCAGATCAC
Organism: Kocuria sp. CPCC 205231; assembly: GCF_040980965.1. Taxonomy (NCBI): domain Bacteria; kingdom Bacillati; phylum Actinomycetota; class Actinomycetes; order Micrococcales; family Micrococcaceae; genus Kocuria; species Kocuria sp. CPCC 205231. Next base: position 16,944 of record NZ_JAVKPP010000027.1, read on the forward strand.
TGAGTCAGTACCCAGCGTGCTGTCATGCTATCTCTGCCCCAACAGACCAGAAATTCGTGCTCGGGCACCGATGCGGCATCCAGTGCCCGGAGTGCGGCCTGCTACCACCGCCGCCGGTGCACTACGACGAACATGCCCAGCACCACCCCGGCCGAGCACGCCACCACGAGCAGTCCTCCGCCCCATCGGTGGAGCATCTCGGCCTCCACGCCATACACCGCCCCCACTACCGCGCCGAGGGCCCACCCCACCGCTACGAGCTGTGCCCCCACCACGAGGCCGACCAGGGTGAGTCCCACCAGCACCAACAACCGCCCGTGAGCATCCACTGCCCCTCCTCAAACCGGTGAGCCCGCCACGGCGGACTCAGTCGCCCACCGCATCACGCCCGCGCCGGATCAGCGACGCATCCGGGGGGTAGACCACCGAGACGTCCTTGTCCTCGTAATCGAACTGGGTCAAGAACACCCGCATCGCGTTGAGCCTCGCCCGCTTCTTGTCGTTGGACTTCACCGTGATCCACGGGGCGTGATCGGTGTCGGTGCGCAGGAACATCTCCTCCTTGGCCTGCGTGTAGTCCTCCCACCGGTCCAGGGACGCCAGGTCCATCGGCGAGAGCTTCCACCGGCGCACCGGATCCAGCTGCCGGATCGCGAACCGGGTGCGCTGCTCGTGCTGAGTCACCGAGAACCAGAACTTGGTGAGGTGGATCCCGGAGTCCACCAGCATCTTCTCGAACACCGGGGCCTGGGCCATGAACTGTTCGTACTCCGCCTCGGTACAGAAACCCATCACCCGCTCCACATTGGCGCGGTTGTACCAGGAGCGGTCGAACATCACGATCTCCCCCGCGGTGGGCAGGTGGCCGATGTAGCGCTGGAAGTACCACTGCCCGGCCTCCCGGTCCGAAGGCTTGGTCAGCGCCACGACCCGGGCCGCCCGGGGGTTCAGGTGCTCGGTGAAGCGCTTGATGGTCCCGCCCTTGCCGGCGGCGTCGCGGCCCTCGAACACAATGACGTGCTTCAGATCGTGGTCCTGGGCCCAGTACTGGAACTTCAGTAGCTCGATCTGCAGCTGGTACTTCTCGAGCTCATACTCCTCCCGGCTCATCAGCTCCTCGTGCGGGTAGTCCTCCCGCCAGGTCTCCACTGCCGAGCCCCCCGGGTCGATGAGCTCCGGGTCCTCCTCGTTGCCGTGCGGCACGGTGTAGCCCTGCTTGAGGAGCTTGTCGATGAACTCCCGCAGGTTCTCCCGCCCCGGCTCCGTCGTCTCAGACATAGATCGATCTCCTCCCGGGCCACACGGCCCACTCAACACTGCACAACGACGCCGGGATCAGCACAAGACCACCTCACCTGCCCTCAGGAGAGGGCACAGCACCAGGGGCCCCGCCCGCTTCTCACCCCCGCCCCGGCCAGTGGCAACACCGGCGCGGGCACCCCACGACGATTCCCCTAGGCCATGGCGTCTGCGTGGCCTCACTCACCGGGGCCACCTCACAACAGCCTACTAGTAAGCACCCTGATCAATGTGGCAGCGGGGAACACCCCTGGGGATTGCCATGGTGAGCCAGGACCATGCCGTCCCCCGCCCGGGGGTCTGTCATCGGTCCCCGCCGGTGGACTCTCTGCCCCGCTCATGAGCAGGCACGGGCGGGCCCTGGCTGGAATCCGCCCGGCCGGAGTCACGGACTCCGGGGCCGAGGACTTCGGTGTCGGTGCATCCGCTCAGCAGCGTCAGGACCATCCACAGACCCGCCCGCACCCACAGCAGGACGGGACCGGATGAGGCGCCCATCGACATGGAAGACCCCCCTTATCTGCCGGCCACACACCTCTGGCCGCACCCGGTGACCGCCCCTGACGTGCACCCGGGGCGACTGTCGGCAATCATGGCCCGGAGGTGGGGGTCCGTGCGCTCTCCAACGCCGTCATCACCTCGGCCGGCAGTGGCGAGGAGACCGTGAAGGTCGCAGCACTCAACTGCTCCACGCCGGGGACTGCCACGACCGGGTGCACCACGAGGTCCCGCTGCGCCATCCAGGCGAGCACGACCTGCCCCGCGTCGCGGCCCTCGACGGCGGACTCCATGACGGCCAGGGAGCTGATGGTGGCCTCGCCGCGGTAGGCCTCAGAGATCAGCCGGTCCATCCGGATGTAGGTCCCCGACTGACCAACTTTGACCCATCATCACTCCGTGCAGTAATCCCCCTCGATCCCCGGCGCACAATGCGTGTGGGGACCGAGGGGCATTGCCTGGACCACCTCAATGGCTCCGCCCCGCAGTCAGCCGCCAACCGGGCCATATATAGATTCGGGGCTTGGAGCCATCAGGCAGTTTTGACACCGGGGCCCTCAGTGGATCTGGGGCATCGTGGGCCTTCCTCGGTCAGTCCTGGTCGACCGGTGCCGGGGGTTGGCCGCGGCGGCCGTCCATCACGCGCGCATGCGCCATTTCCATCCGCCCGGCCCACAAGAGCGTCGTCCCAAGGATCGGCCAGAACGTCAGTGCGGCCCCCACCCCGACGAAGATCAGCCACGCCAGCGTGGCGGCCCAGGTGATGATCCCGAACGCCCAGCCTGCGAAGACCCCGCCCTGGGCCTGGGTCTGGTAGTCGTAGGGTGCCGGCAGCGGGTCCGGGTCGCCCTCGGTCTCCAGGCGCCGGTGTTTGACGTGCAGCCGTTGGATGCCGATGAAGCACCCGCCCAGGGTGAGCAGTCCGATGATCGCGTTGGAGAACCCGTACCCGCCGGTGGCCACCAACCAGGCCAGTGCGGCCTCGAACACCTCGTCGGCGACGATGAACCAGAACAGCCACGCGCCCAGCCCCCACAGCCACTTCCGGTCCTTCTTCGGGGCGGGCCCCTCACCCGCGCCCGGTGCCACGAACATCGTCTGTCCTCCCCCGGGGTCGTGGGCGCACCGCAACCATGGTCGGGCCAACGTCCTACCGGTCCGAGGACGCGTCGGGTCCGGGCGCTAGTGGTCGCGACTTCTTGAGCCGGTAGCCCAGTCCGGCGGCAACGACCAGCAGTCCGGCGGCCAGGCGGGGCAGGATCTCCTCGAACCACGGGTGTCCCGTGACGGGTTCAGTGGAGGCTTGATAGTGCCGCTCCGGCGGTCGCCGGGGCGGTGTGGTGACGAT